>JAPLUI010000229.1 GCA_026397725.1 Verrucomicrobiota bacterium
ATCAAGTATAAGAATGGACGCGGCTGTGACAATTCTTGGTCTTACTTGATCATTGAATGTTGGAAGTTGAATGTTGAATGTTGAAATCCTCGGCGTGAAGCATGGTCTAGCCGCAGCTCTAACGGTTTAGCCAAAGCGGTGTGGCGGGCTTGCGCCCTTCCCACCGCACTCCAGACTTTGGCTCGCGCCTGTGCAGGTGAAGGTATGGAGTGCGGTGGGAAGCGCAGCGCCACCCCGCTGTGGCTAAATCCCGGTGCAAGAATGACTATCGAATTGTAGCGGCGGTCTATGACCGCCGATGCGAATGCATCGCGCATCTCTTTGGCTTCGGCGCTCACAGAGCGCCGCTACAAGGCGATCCTGCGCCGGCCTTGTAGCGGCGGTCTGTGACCGTCGCTGTTTTCTCCGCATTGGCATCGTGCGACGGTCGCAGACCGCCGCTACAGTCTTCGAGCAGGTCGTCCTTGCCCGCGCAACGCGCCTGCCAGCGTCCGCTGCCGTATTCGTCGGCAAAGGCGTGGGCGTATTCGATGGCGAGCGCGGTCTTGCCCAGCCCGCCGACGCCGTTGACGGCGGTGACGACGCCGAGGTGGCCGGGCATGACGAAGTTCTCGCGCAGCATCCGCAGATTGGCGGTGCGGCCGATGAAGTGCGGGTTGTGCGCGTCCACGTTGCCGAGGCTTTTCTCGGCGCGTTCGCCGCGCGTGATGGTCTGGACAATCTGGCGATTGAGTTTGCCCATGCGCTCCTGCACGGCGGCTTCGCGCAGGGCATCCTCGCCCTGGTCATGCCAGGGGCGCAGATCGAAGTTCTGGCACTTGCGCAGTTCGGCAATCCACGTAGCGCATTGCTGCTCGAAATCCTTGCTGTCCCAGCCCGCCACTTCGACGAAGCAAATTGGCGCGACGCCGTTGAAACCGTGCAGGTGGCCGATTTCGTACTTAAGAAGAAATTCGACGAACTCCCATTCGCAATACTCGCTTTTGAGATACGCCGGGGAAAGGCAGGCGAGCAGCAGGCGCGATTCACGGAGGCCCTGCAGGATGCGCTGCCGCCAGTCTTGCATCCCGGCAATTTCCTGCTGGTCGAAGAACGGCACGAGTTCGCGCTTCGCGAAGGGGGCGAAGTCGGACTTGATGCGTTCGACAAGCTGCGTGATGCGACCCTGTTCGTTGTCGCGGCGCGAATAGGAGATGAAAAGGTCGTAGGGGATTGTTTGGTTCATCCCTTGTGCTCACATTGCTGGATTTTTTTGAATTGGGCTTCCGCTTCGAAAAACGCACCCAGGTCGCTCTTCTTTCCTTCCCAACCACAGGTAGGACAGCGGTCATTTTTCAACCCATACTCTCCGTTCCCGGTGCATCCTCCTTCCTTACATTGAATGCATTGCCAATTTGTCCAATGTCCATCATGGCGGTCTGTTATCAAAAACCAGTGCCCCGGCATTTAGCCGACCTCCCAAGGATGTTCATATATGCTTCGTCCATCATAGGCCCAACTGCGGATGTGGCTAGGAACACCTTTCAAAGGAGCCAAACAATCCAATCGGGAAGGAGCTCGACACTTCAAATACCGTTGATCATGGAGAAGTGAATACAATTCGTAATACCGCTTTGCTTCATAAAGATGCGTTGGCGCATAATCGAATAAGTAACTCGAAAAGTCCCGCTCCATGTATTTCCTCCATGCCTCTTCTGCAAGCATCCGATGTCCTTCCATCACGCTAACGAAATACACTCCCCCTTTCACCTCATCCGCCAGCCAGTCAGCGAGCGAGCGACTTATGGCAAGGCTTGATGACTTCGCCGCTCGCTTCTTTCGCAACCGGAAACAGCGAGGCGAGCGGGCGGGTGAAGTCGCGGAGTTCTTCGTCCTGCCAGTTGAAGAGGCGTTGGAGGATTTCCACGGGCAGCGGTTCGCGGGCGGCGAGGATGGCGCGCAGGGCGGGGTGCACGTCTTTGCGGAATTTTTCCATGTCAGGGAACTGGCGCTGGAAGTATTGGAAGAAGATTCCGCCGAGTCCTTGCGGGAATTGGTCCGGGTGATCGAGCGAGAGGTGGCCGTGTTGAACGTCGTCGCAGAAGCGTTCGGCGTAGAGGAACACGCCTTCGCTCTTTTCCAGGATTTGTTCGACGAGGCGGTTGGCGTCCGGGCGGGGCTGGAGTTGCGGAGCGAGTTCGTGGCGCAGGTATTCGCGGAGGTCGGCGCGGTTGGCTTCGGTGGCGGTGTCGAGGACGAACGGGTTCAACCCTTGCAGCGGGGCGCGCACGTCGCTCTCGGGCCGGCTGGTGACGACGAGGCCAATCCAGTCGGGCAGGCTCGGGGCGTGGCGCGCGAGCATTTCGACGAGTTCGTTGTGCCCGTCGCCGCCGGCTTCGTCGAGGGCGTCAATGACGATGAGCAGGCGTTCGCGTCCACCGGTGATGGAAAGCTTGAGCGGATTGGCGAGGAGGTAGTCGAACAGTTCGGCGGCGGTCTGCTTGCGGTCGAGTTCGGCAATCTCCGGCAGGGTGAGCAGGAGCTTGCGGTAGTCGGGCAGCCGGGTGGCAAGCTGGAAGGCGAGGGTGCGGATGATGCGCGGGGCGCTGCGGTGGTCGGGCTTGTCGTAGGCGCAGAAGTGGACGCCGATGACTGTGCCGCGTCCGTAGAAGTGCGCAAGGTGAGCGGCGAAGAAGCTTTTGCCAAATCCGGGCACGCCCATCATCCAAAAGATGCGCGAGCTGCGGTCGGCGGCGGTGCGCCATTTCTCCACGGCCTCGAAGAGCCAGGCGCGGCCCGTGAGTTTTTTCTCCAGCAGCTTTTGGATGCGCGCATCGGCGGCGAAATCGGAGACGACGGGCTTGAGGTATTCTTCGAGCGTCCGGATTTCACCGGCGAACTTCCGGCTCTCGTCGCTCTCCACAACGCGGATGATCTCGGCGATTTTTTCCTGATACCACTTTTCCCACGCCGCTTCGCCGGACGCACGCCACTCCTGCCAGTCGTGCATGTCGAGCCATTGGATGTGGCTGATGCTGGCGGGCGGCTTCACCTCGGCCTCGCTCTCAACGAGGATCGTCTGGATGTTCCCGCCCTGCACGCCGATGGCGATGGCGATTTCATCGAGGCAGACGCCGGGGTCGCGGGTGGAGTGCTTCGAGAGGAACGACAGCACGCGGTGGCTGCCCGTGATGCCGTCGGTGATGGCACGCTGCCACTCGTCGCCGATCTTGATGTCGTTCTTGTCGAACCAAATCCAAATCGGAAACGATCACGATGCCTGGGGATTCGCCTCGTTGGGTGCAAATTGAACAGCATTGGCCGGCACGTTGGTCCTCCTGCCAAACGAACGGCATCGGGCTCAGTGCCCGCTCCATGACGCCCCGATCTCCTCGAGCGTGCGTCCCTTGGTTTCGGGCACCATCGCCAGCACAAACAGGAACGACAGCAGGCTGACCGCCGCATAAATCCAGAACGTGATGGCCGGCCCGACCGCCGGACTGTCGTTGAGCATCGGGAATGTCTGCGCCACGATGTAACAGGAAACCCAAACGGTGAGCGCCGCCACCGACATCGCCCGCCCGCGCACCTTGTTAGGAAACACCTCGGAGCAGAACAGCCAGCCAATCGGCCCCATGGCCATGGCAAAGGCGCCGATGAAGCAGACGATGCCAAGCAGCAAGGGCAGCCCGTTCTGTTGGGTGTGGAACATCCACCCCACCAACCCGAGCGAAAGGGTTTGCACCGCAGTGCCGATCAGCAACAAGGGCCGCCGCCCGGCCTTGTCCACCAAGGCGATCGCCACCAACGTGAAGATCACATTGATGAGCCCCACCCACACCGACGACATGAAAGCCGCATCCTTGCCGCCGCCCGCAGCCTCGAAGATTTTCGAGGAATAATACATGATGGCATTGATGCCGCAGAATTGCGAAAAGGCCATCAGCAGCACCGCAATCACCATGGGACGGAACACCCCGCTCTTGAACAACTCGCCAAAACCGGCCTCCTCGTGGTGCGTCGCCTCCTGAATCGCCGCCATCTCACGGGCGGCATGCGCCGCGCCCCCCGCGCTGGTCAGGACGGCGAGTGCCTCGTCGCGGCGACCGCGTTGGGCCAGCCAGCGCGGGCTTTCCGGCACCGCGAACAGCAAGCCGAGGAAGATGAGCGCCGGCACCGCGCCCGCGCCCAACATCCAGCGCCAGCCCATGGTGGTGTTCCACAGCTCGTCGCCCATGCCCTGCACCATCTTGTTGACAAACAATGTTAGGAAAATCCCGATCACGATGCCGAGCTGAAACAAGGTGCCGAGCCGCCCCCGCCATTTCTCCGGCGAGATTTCCGCGATGTACACCGGACAAATCATCGACGACGCGCCAATACCGAGGCCGCCGATGAAGCGTGCCACCAGGAATTCCTCGAACGTGCGCGGCACCGCCGAGAGCAAACCGGAGAGCGCATATAACAACGCGCAGAGAAACAAGGTCCGGCGACGTCCGAAGCGGTCGCTCAGGAACCCCGCGAACATCGCACCGGGGATGCACCCCAGAATCGCGCTGGCCCCGGCGATCCCCTCCTGCGTCGGGTTGAGGTGCAGGTGGGCCTTCAGATAGGAATTGGCACCGTTGATGACCGCCGTGTCGTAACCGAACAGAAAGCCACCGATGGCAGTGACCCCTGCGGCAAACAGGACAAAACGGAGCGGCGAGATGGTGTTCGGATTCATGATCTTGGTTTGATAGATGGCGGAGAGCATCCTCCCGGGCACGCGCCGATTCCGGACCGGCGGGCGGAGCGAATGAATTCGCCGACCACCGGGGTCGTGCCAGCCACGGCCCTCGCAGGATAGCGGACCCGCAGTTCGCGGACAAGCGGAATCATGCGGCTTGTCGGACTGCGAAGATCACTCCATCCAGCGCGGCCCGGGGCGAGCCACCGCGAGGGCCTCCGAAGCTTGGTCGGTGTTCGGGCAGTTTCGGTCAGCGGCGGGCAGCGGCCCGCGCCGCTGATTCGGGAGATCGGCCCGGGCTAGCGCCCGTAAGCGAATCTAACGAGCGTCATGGCCAGGGCGAAGAGAAAGCCGAAGGCGAAGCGGTCCAAGCGGATGAGGTCCTGGTCGCGGCGGCGGCGCCAAGCCCCAAGCGCCGCCATCACCGCACCGGCCGCCAACGGGGTGAGCACCAGGTTGGCGAGGCGGCCTGCGGGAGCGGCGATGAACCGTGTCGGAAAGACCCACAGGCTGAGCCCGCCGGCGACGGCACCCAGGATGGTATAACCGAGGGTGGCGAGCCACGGGCTGGGCTTGCGCCTGAACGGTGCTGACAGGCTTTGCAGACCCAGTTCAAAAAGAGCCTCTACGATGACTTGAAGCACCACTTCCGCCAGGAACTCGAATAGAACTTCAAACAAGTACTCCATGTGGCAAAGGGATTGGGAAGATGCCCTTATGCGGAACGGGACTTGGCAAGCCCCGTTCCTTGGCCCGGTCCGTCGTGGCGCTGCGGGTGAGCGCTGGTCCCTGCCGCTGGCTGGCTCAACGCGCGAATCCAGAGATAACTGCCGAGCATGAGGGCAATGCCGACGATGATGTATAGCAGCCGGATGTTGGAGCGATCGATTGTGCCCACGTGGTGATACAAGGCGGATTCATGATAGCCACGGAAGCCGCCGCCGGTTCGCCAGGTGCGATAGCCGCTGAAGGCGACCGTGGCCAAGCCGATGATAACGACGATCCGGGCGATGCCGGGTTCCAAGGTGTGGCCCAACTGCCAAGCGACAAAAACCGGCAGGTAGCGGAAAAACAGATAGGCGAACAGGAGGCACGGCAGCCCGCCGGCCAGTGCGATGCCGGCGTGGAATACCTGGGCGCGATTGTAGCGGCGGATCATGCGGGATTGTCGGGATGACTTGGCCAGTCCCGTGCCGTGAGCGTGCTCAATCCTTGGCTTTGGTGAAGGCCATGGCTTCGCGGAACAGGGCTGGGTTGGCCTTGTGGTCCGCGATCGCTTTGGTTAGGAGCGCGGTTGATTTCACGTCCTTGCCGATGAGCGCCGGATCGAGCAGGCGCAGGCTGAGGTGGTCGCCGCTGACCGTGAAGCTGGCGAACTGGAAGACCCGGGCATCGTCGGGGGCCTTGCCCTTGCTGTCGCCGAGCCACTTGAGTTGCACAAGCGTTAGATCGGCCACCTTGCACAGGCAGCCACGGGCGTAGAGCCAGTCGTTGCCGTTGCCCGTGAACGCCACGAGGTATTCCTGCTTGCCGAGCGGCAGCACCACCAGGCGCTCGCTCGGACCGCCCTCGGCCTTGGGTTTTTCCCACGCCCCGAGGACCGAGTGGTCAAGGTCCAGGGTGGGAGTCTCGACCAATGGCACGGTGAAGTCGCAACCGACGAACAGCACACAAGCGAGCAGGGGGAGGAATGTCTTCATGGTGTTGAGGGACTGCCAGGAGGTTGCCACACCGTGATGAAATGTCAAGAGGAGGGGCAAACGGAGGGGCAACCGTAAGACCGCTCCGCTCCAAGACAGAGGTCTAAGGGCAGAAGAGATGCCTCGTCCGACCCGTCCGACCCGTCCGACCCGTCCGACCCGTCCGACCTGTCCGACCCGTCCGACCCGTCCGACCCGTCCGGCATTTCCCGCCCCGCCTCGCTAGAACACGCCGCTGAGTTTGCGGCCGCTCCAGAACAGGGCGAGCACGGCGATGAGGCCCGCAATGGTGCGCCAGTCGGACCACAGGGGGATGCGGTTCTCCAGCGGTCTGGGCTCGGGCATGGAGTCGATTTCCGCGCCCAGATCGGCAAGCTGTTTGAGCTGGATGATGCGACCTTGGGAGATCTTCGCCATTTCTTCGAGCACCTCGGGGCGGGCCGGCTGGCCGGTCTTCTCGATTTCCACGCCTTGGGCAAACAGGGTCGTCTCAACGGGTTTGTCCTCGGTGCCGATGACGGTGGCCCGGAGTTTCCAGGCCCCGGGCAGGTCGATCTTGAAACGCCCCGCATAGGCCCCCCAGGCACTGTCGTTTTTCTGTAGTTCGATGCGCTGGGCACGGCCATCGGGGGCGGTGATGTCGATGGCGACGTGGCCGTCCTGGAGCGGGGCGCCGTTAGGGTCGAAGGCGTTGGCGTTGAGGGTGATGTTGGTGCCGGGCACGGGACGCTCCGGGGTGTAGAAGAGGCGGACGCGTTGGCCGGCGGCCATGTTGCGTTGATAGGACATCCAGCGGGCGACCTGCCCCCAGAAGCGGTAGTGATAGAGATCCTCCACCCCGCGCCGCCAGCGCCACGCCGAGTCGATGCCCATGAACAGGACTTTGCCGCTGCCGGCGGGTTTGGTGACGATGAGCGGGATGGGGCCGAATTTGCCGCGGCGGTTGCCATGCACGGCCAGCACCTCGGTGCCGCCCTTGGCCTTGATGACCGGAGCGTGCCAGTAGAAACCCGGCAGGCGCCGCCAGATGTCGGGGTTTTCCTCCTCGCTGTTGCCCAGCATGGTGAGCAGGGACTTGCGGCCCTCGGTGGTTAGATTGAGCGGCGAGGCGACCGTCTCGGGCATGCCCGTCTTGTGCTCGGCATCCAGAACGACGGGAAGCAGATCGGAGAGTTCGGTGTCGAGCAGGCTGGTCTGGTTGCCCTGGGGGCCCGGCAGGAACACGACGCCGGAGGCCTGGTTCTCCACCAGCCCGCGAATGAGGGCACATTGTTCTTTGGTGAGTTGATCGGAACCGACGCCGACATCGCCGAGGAAAATCACGTCAAACTTGGCGAGGTCTTCGAGTTTCGAGGGAAACTCGGTGATGAAGTTCTTGCCGGTGGCGGGGCCGAGTTGCGGGTGAAGCAACAGGCAGGTGAGTTCGACGCCGGGATCGCGGGTGAGGGCGTTGTGAAGGAACCGGTACTCCCACCGGGGCAGGGTTTCGACGACGAGCACGCGGATGCGCTCGGGGCGGCCGGCGATGTTGAACTTGCGGGAGTTGTTAGTGGCGACGAGTTCGCCATCGGCGACCGGAATGGAGAGTTCGAGGGTGGCGGCACCTTCCTTTTCCAAGCGCCAGAGCAGCGAGTCATAGATCTCGGTGTTGGGTGGAATGATCAGTTCCTTGGTGCGCTCGCGCCCGCCGCCGTCGCGGAGCCGCACGATGGTGCGGACCTGCCGGGCGAGCGACGAACGGATGGAAAATGGAATCTGGACGTTTTCACCGACGATGCCATAGGTCGGCGCGGAAACGGATAGCAGGTCGAGGTCCGGCAGGCGGGTCTTGCTGCCGACCGGGATGGAATACAGCGGGACGTTGCGAAGCCGCATCTTCTGGGCCGCCGCCACCGGCGGCTGGCCGAGATTGAAGTCGCCATCGCTGAGCAGGATGACCGCCCGCAGGTTGCTTTCCTTTTCGAGCAAGCTGGCGAGCGGCGCTTCAAGGTCGGTGCCGGCGCGGGAGGCGCTGTCGGCAGGCGGCGTGGCAAAGGGCTGGGTGATGACCTCGTTGGCACCATTGGCTTGCAGCGGCGCCCAGAGGTCTGCCGCCAGCGCCTTCTTCACCCACTCGGCACGGGTGACCACCGGCGTGGTGCCAGACAAGATCAGCGGCAGTTCTGCGTCCGCCGTGGTCATCGACTTTGAGTCGTCCCAGAGCACCGCGATGCGCGGCTTGCTCTCGGGATGCAAGGTGGTCCGCCACTCGGGCTGCCACAGGAGGATGACCACCACGAGGGCGGCAATGCAACGGAGGGATTCGAGGATGGCAGTGCGCTTGCGGTGCGGACTGCGTTGCCACGAGATCACAGACAACACGCCGATCAGGAGCAGGGCGCTGATGCCGATCCAGAGGGTGACAGGGGTGGGGTTGAGATAAAACATGTGGGGAGAAAAGCTGAAATGAAGGGGGTATGGGCCGGGCGATCCAGTCATGGGTCATGCGTGAAGCACCGCAGATGAACTGCGGAGTTCACACCTAACTCATAACCTATAACTCATACCTCAAGACTTGCCGGTTTCAGTTGGGTGGGGAGGACTTGCACGGTGGTCTTTTTCGGCAGGCAGAGGAGGGCCTCGGAGATGAAGAAAAAGAGGACGGCAACGAGAAACGCCCGCCAAACATCCCGTGACAGGGTGGGGTCGTCAGCTTGGCCGGCTTGCTCGAGCAGCGTGTAATTGGTGCCCTCAAGCGCCGTGTCGAGGGCGTCGCGGGTGAGGATTTCCGGGGCGTCTTCCCCGGGCGGACGATTCAGGGCGAGGAGTCGCTCGTCGAGTTTGAAGACGCCGGCGAGGTAGGCGGCATTGGCAGGGTCCTGGGTACCGAAGTTGTCGAGGCGGGTGCGGGTTTCGCCGGGAAGGGTCTTGGCGGGTTCCGAGCCGACGAGGGCGAGGTAAGAGGCATCGAAGCGCTCGGAGCCGAGGGCGAGGATGCGCTGCACGAGTGGGAGCAGGACGTCGGCATCGCCGAGATTGGACCATGTGTAGTCCGGGGTGGAGCCCAGGAACCATGCGGTGCCGCGCTCGACGACGCGGCGGGTCAGGCAGGGTTGGCCGTCCTCCCAGCGTGCCAGTTGAGGAGCTTCCCCGAGCGGCACCTGGCGGCGGATGGCTTTGAGTCGCTCGGCGGGAAGTGGCGAACCATCCAGCCCGTCGCGCAGCGGCCCGTCGCTGTGATTCCAATCTTGGAGGATGAAGTACTTGTCCTTTTCGGCAGGCGTGGGTGGCGACCAATTGAGATCGAGGAAGGGCTTGGCCGGAGTCGTGCCGGGTGGGAAAAAGATGACCTGACCGCCAGCGGTGAGAAAGCGGGTGACTTGTTCGGCAGCCGCGCCGGTGGGCAGTGGCGCGGCCCACAGGATGACGGCAACCCCGGTGCTTGTCAGAGAGGCGGCTTGGGACGGCTCGATGCGCTCGGTGTGCTGGTTGCCGAAGCCGGGCGGAGCGGCGGCGAGCGCGAGGTAGTCGGCGGCTTCACCGGCGGGCGAGACGATCAGGGATTTGACGGAGCGGGCAGGGCCGTAAGCGAAGAAGGCGGCGTTGTCGCGCAGATTGCCATCCGCGGGGATCGCCAGCCAGCCGGACCCGGTCTCACTGCCGGCAGGGAGCGCGATGCGTTTCTGAAAGCGGAGGGATTGGCCGGGAAGGGTTAGGGTTTCCGTGGTGCGGGTGTCGTTGAGCGTGGTGGTCAGCGGCAGGTTGGCGGCAACCCGGGAATCAGCGGAGCGGACAACCTCAATGTCTAACAACAGGTCGTCGGCGAGGCGGCGGGAACCGAGCAGGCGGATGGAGGCATTGGGGGCGGTGGCTCCGGTGAGGGAGAGGACGCGGATGGCAGGCTTCTGCGGCAGGCTGGCGAGAGCGGCGCGGGCGACCGCCCAGCGTTCGTTTTCGGGCTGCCAATTGGAGGTTTGGAGGTCTGAGGCGAGCCAGACTTCGGCACGCCCGGGGGTTTCTGCCAGAAACTCCGCAGCCCGCGCCAGCAGGGTGGGAAAGTCCGCACCGGTATCGGTGGCGGCGGTGCCGGATAGCTCGGCCAGAACTTCCGGGGACGGGACGTCCTGAGCTTGTCCGGTGGCACTATCGATGAGGACGAGCCTTGCGGACCCAAGGTTTTTCATGGCTTCGCTGACTTTTTCGAGGACGATCTGGCGGCGCGGTTTGAGCCCGTCGCCGGGTTTGATTTCCATGGACGCGGAGCGGTCAAGGACGAGGACCACCAGATCGATGGTGCCACCACCCCAGCCGAGCAACCCGGAAACGATCGGGCGGGCGGCAGCACAGGCCAGCGCGGCGATGCCGAGCGTACGACAGGCGAGGATGAGAAAGTGCCGGAGCTTCTTCTTGCCCCGGCTCTCGCGGGTGGCCTTGAGCAGAAACTGCATGGCCGCCCACTGGATCGTCTTGTGGCGGCGACGATTCAACAGGTGGATGATGATGGGAATGCTGGCGGCCAACAGCCCCCAGAGCAATAATGGATTCAGGAAGAGCATTGCTTGAGTCTAGTGCTTCGATTTTGGCAACCTCGCGGTGAGAAACTCCCGCAGCAGCGGTTCCAGCGGCGTGTCCGTGGTCACGAGTTGGTAATCGGCGGAGGCCTCGTGGCACTTGGCACGCACGACGGCGAGAAAATCCCGCAACGCGGATTTGTACTCCTCGGCGATGAGGTTGGGCTCGACAACGAGCGAGGTGTGGTCCTCGAGATCGACGAAACGGTGGGGCCGATCAAACTCGAAGCCGATTTCCATCTGATCCATCAGATGGAAAACCGAGAGGTCGTGCTTGCGATAACGGAGGTGCTGGAGGGCGTCGCCGAGCGCTTCCGGATCCGTGAACAGATCGGATAGAATGACGACGAAGGCACGTTGGCCGATTTTCTCCGCGATGGTGTGGAGGGCCTCGATGAGGCCGGTGGCACCGCTGGGTTCCAGCTTGCCAAGCGTCGCAAACACGCGGTCAAGGTGGGCGGCACGGCGGCTTGGCGGCACCTCGAGGTGAAGCTTGTCGGTGCAGATCGACAAGCCGGCGGCGTCGCCCTGATTGACCAGCAGATAGGAGAGCGAGGCGGCAATGCGGCGGGCGTACTGGACCTTCGACTCACCTTTGCCGGCGAATTTCATCGACCCGGAGGCATCCACCACAAAGTAGGCCCGCAGATTGGTGTCGGCCTCGAACTCCTTGATGTAAAAGCGATCCGAGCGGGCGAAGGCTTTCCAATCCAGGCGGCGGGTGTCATCGCCGGGAACGTATTTCCGGTATTCCGCGAATTCGACCGACGAACCGCGATGGGGCGAGCGGTGCTTGCCCGCGACATTTCCTAACATGGGCACCCGCGCCGAGATCGGCAACGAGCCGAGGCGGGAGAGCAAGGCATTGTCGAGAAAGTCGTATTTCATCAAGCTTCTTTCATTTCGCGAATCAGTCGCTCGACGATTTTCTTGGAGGTCATGCCTTGGGACTCGGCGGAGAAATTGGTGATGACGCGATGGGAGAGGACCGGCGAGGCGACGGCTTCGATGTCATCCAGCGTGGCCATGTAGGCACCGCGCAACGCGGCGCGGGATTTGGCCCCGAGGATGAGGTATTGGACGGCCCGCGGCCCGGCGCCCCACCCGACGGTGTCCTTGATCCATTGCGGGGATTCCGGTTGATGGGGGCGGGTTTTGCGCACGATGTTCACTGCGTATTCATAGAGGTGCTCGGGGACCGGGACGCGGCGCACGAGTTGTTGATAGGCGAGGACTTTTTCGCCATTGAGCAGGTGGCTGAGCGCTTCGCGGGCGGCCCCGGTGGTCTCGCGGGCGATGCGTTTTTCCTCATCCACGCTGGGGTAATCGACCTCGATGAGGAACATGAAGCGGTCGAGCTGGGCTTCCGGCAACGGGTAGGTGCCTTCCTGTTCGATCGGGTTCTGGGTGGCAAGGACGAAAAACGGCGGCTGCAGGGTGTAGGTGTTGCCCAACACGGTGACCTTGTTTTCCTGCATCGCTTCAAGCATGGCGGACTGGGTCTTGGCGGGGGCGCGGTTGATTTCGTCGGCCAGCACGATGTTGGCGAAGACCGGGCCTTTGATGAACTCGAACTCGCGGCGGCCGCCGACCCCGGATTCCTGGATGATGTCGGTGCCGGTGATGTCAGCCGGCATCAGGTCCGGCGTGAACTGAATCCGGTTGAAGGACAGATCGAAGGTTTGGGCCACGGAGGAAACCAACAGCGTCTTGGCCAGACCGGGCACCCCCATGAGCAGGGCATGACCGCGGGCGAAGAGACAAATGGCCAGCCGCTCAATGACCTGATCCTGGCCGATGATGGCTTTCCCGAGTTCCTCGCGGAAAGCCTGGTAGGTGTTTCCTAGTTGTTCAATGGCGGCAACGTCATCGGGCGGCAGTTGGCTGGCAAGGGTGGTGTTAGGATCCATGGAGGGTGCGGACAGGAAGCGACGCTAGCAGTCAGACTCGTTTTGTCGAGGCGAGAAACCCGGAAATATTCTCCGGCAGGGGTGGCCACCTGCGCCGCAGGCCTCGGCGTCGCCGCCGGGAGCCACGCGAGAAGTCTGCCGGGGGTGGCTCGGCCGGGAATGGCTGAACCCTGGAGGACGCCATCCCGTTGGCACAATAACAGGAGTCTCGCGCTATTCCGTGGCATGGTTGGTACTGGCATGGAGTGCGGTGGGAAGCGTAGCGCCACACCGCTTTGGCTAAATCCCGGTGCCCGCCGCGGCCGAACCATGGTCCGGTCCGTCAACCGGAATTCGCCGTCCCCGCCCACAGAGGCCTGACCACTCGCAAGACGGACCGTGCCTCATGGGAACGCCGCAACTCACTCGGTTGAGCCAAAGCGGTGCGGCGGCCACCCGGGACCATCGCCCGAGTCACCGTTGTGCGGAAGGCGCGGATTGCGGAATCACAGGCAACAAATCGCCCGTGGAATCACCGAAACATCCTCAACTTGCCGCGCAGGCCTGCCAGGCAACCCCGCAAAATCATTGAAATTACGGGCAATTGAAAAAAATCGCACGCGAAATGGATGATTTTTCCATTTCCGGCTTGCCAGTTCCCGGACGTTTGCTAAACCACCCGCCCCCGCAGTGGCGCTGGAGAGTTCCAGCGTCCTCACGCGGTCACGCGAAATTCCCGCAAATCATGGCACGTATCCTAGGTATTGAAATCCCCAACGAGAAGCGCATCGAAGCTTCTCTGCCGTATATGTTTGGCATCGGTCGCCCCACGGCGGCCAAGATTCTTGAACACGCCAGCATCGACCCCAACATCCGCACCGGACAGCTCACCGAGGACCAACTGGTCAGAATCGCCCAAGTGATTCAGACCGAGTCGATCCTGGTGGAGGGTGATTTGCGCCGCGAGCGCCAGTCGCAACTCAAGCGTCTGACCTCGATCAACTGCTACCGCGGGATTCGCCACAAGCGTGGCTTGCCGGTGCGTGGCCAGCGCACCCGCACCAATGCCCGCACCCGCAAGGGCAAGAAAAAGACCGTGGGCGTTAAAAAATAATCTCCAATAGTTGTTACCCATGTCTGCCGAAGCCAAGACTCCAAAGCCCGCCGCTACCCCGGCGGTTGAACCAAGCCCCGCCGCCCCCTCCCCTGCACCTGCTGCACCTGCCCTACCCGCTGCTGCTGACGGCATGCCGAAGAAGGAAGTGAGGCGCGACATCTTCGCTGAAATCGGCGGCGGTGAAGAGGAAATCAAAATTCACAAGGCCAAAGGCTCGAAGAATATCCATCGCGGTATTGTTCACGTCACTGCCACCTTCAATAACACCCTGGTCAGCGTGACTGACGCGAACGGCAATTCGATCGGCTGGTCGAGCGCCGGCAAGATGGGCTTCAAGGGGTCCCGCAAGAGCACGGCCTATGCCGCGCAGGTGGTTTCCCAGGACGCCTGCCGCCAGGCGATGGGCCATGGCCTGAAGGAAGCCGACGTGCGCGTGAAAGGTCCGGGTTCCGGCCGTGAAGCAGCGGTGCGGGCGGTGCAAGGGCTGGGGCTGGAGATTCTCTCGATCCGCGACGTGACGCCGATCCCTCACAATGGCTGCCGTCCGAAGAAGGCCCGCCGCGTGTAATTCCAATCAATTTCACCACCACATCATGGCACGTTACACAGGTCCCCGCGCGAAGATCAGCCGCCGTTTTGGCGTCTCTCTCTTCGGCCCGTCCAAAGCGCTCGAGCGCCGCAATTTCCCGCCCGGTCAGCACGGTGTGCGTGCCGGACGCAAAAAGAAGAGTGAATACTCCGTCGCCCTTGGCGAGAAGCAGAAGCTGCGCTTCCAGTATGGCGTGCTGGAGAAGCAATTCCGCAAGTACTACGAGGAAGCCGCCCGCCGCCGCGGGGTGACGGGGGTGATCCTGTTGCAATTGCTGGAGACCCGCCTCGACAATGTTTGCTACCGCCTGGGCTTCGGCAACACCCGCCAGTCCGCCCGTCAGTTGGTCAACCACGGCCACATTCTGGTCAATGGCCATGGCGTGGATATTCCAAGCTTCCAGTGCAAACCGGGCGATGTCATCAAGGTCGGCGGCAAGCCTTCCTCCAAGCAACTCGTCTTGCGCATGCTCGATCTGACCCAGGCCGTCTCCATCAAGGATTGGCTGACCCTCGACCACGACAAGATGGAAGCCACCATGTCCCGCGTCCCGGCTCGCGACGAAATCGATCCGCTCGTCAACGAGCAGCTCATCGTCGAGCTTTACTCGCGTTAGCAATCCTCCCGCATCAAATTCACCAGACGCCCGGACCATCAGTCCGGGCGTTTTGGGTTGGCAACGTCACGGGAAAATGTGGGCCGGGCAGCTTGCCCGGATTGCCGGGGCGGAGGCCATCGGGGCCCGGGCAATTCATGGAATTCAAAAGACCTGGCATTCAGCTTGCCAGGTGCTCGTTAGTCCGCATAGCTTTTTTTTGTCGATACCGCCTCAGCCAAGCCATGAGAATCAACCTGCCAGACGCAGGCAACCATGCGAACCGGAACGATGAGTGAGCCAAGGCAAACCGGAGTGCATTTCGATGCCGGCTACGAACGGCATGATACGGGTCACGGCCATTGATGCGGTGATGGCGGGTGAGATTGCCGCGGCGTTTTGTGCGGTGCGCCCGCCGGGCCATCATGCCACGGCCACCCGGGGAATGGGTTTTTGTGTGTTCAATCATGTGGCGGTGGCGGCTCGCTATCTCCAGGCACGCCACGGACTGGGGCGGATTGCGATCATTGATTGGGACGTGCATCATGGCAATGGCACCGAGGAGATCTTCATCGGGAACCCGAACGTGTTATATGTCTCACTGCATGAGCAGAACATCTATCCTCACACCGGGACGGCCTCGCAGCGGGGCCGTGGCCCGGGACTCGGCATGAACCTCAACATTCCGCTGCCGGGAAATTCCGATGGGGCGGTGGCGCTGGCAGCCTGGGATGCGCAGGTGGCACCTGCGATTCAGGCCTTCGAGCCCGAGTTCTTGCTGATCTCGGCCGGGTTCGACGCCCGGATCGGGGATCCGATCGGCGGCTTGCGCTGGAGCGATGAGACCTTTGCCGAAATGACGCGGCGCTGTGTCGAGTATGCCGAGCGGTGGAGCCAGGGGCGGTTGGTGTCCGTGCTGGAGGGCGGCTACCATCCGCAGGGACTCGCCGCCGCCGCCGTGGCGCATGTGCTGGCGCTCGGTCAGTGATGGGCGGCGCAGTCTTGGCAAATTCGTTCATTTCGCTGTTGCCAAGCGCGGGGGGGGCGGCCTATGTTCCGCCCGCCGCAGTGCGAGCAGCCTCATAGTGTAATGGTAACACACCGGATTTTGATTCCGTTATTCCAGGTTCGAGCCCTGGTGAGGCTACTTCACCAAGGCGCATGCTTCGTATCCAGCTAGCAACGGTCTCGTGGTGTAACGGTAGCACAGCAGATTCTGAATCTGCTTGTCTAGGTTCAAATCCTAGCGAGACTATTCTTGAAAAACCCTATGGCCGTAAGGTTCCAGCGCCTATCCTAACGAAAAAAGCCTAGCAAACTAACACGGCGCTGCCCTTTCTATGCCCTTAAAAACGGCACGCTGCCCCGATACGGGCGGGCCGCCCCTCCCCGGTGCCCTCGGGCATGTCCACCCGGCCCCCGGTCCCTGCGGTTCCATCGTGCTCCCCGGCCTGCGTGCCCGTCCATCGCACTGAATCCGGGCCGCGGGTGCGCTACCTCATCAGCTATCATCGCGACGGAAGGCGCATGCGCCAGGCGTTGCCCGATCTCCAGTCCGCGAAGAAAGAGGCGCTGTTCGTGGCGCAGCGAATCCAGGCCGGCATGCAGCACATATTTTTCAAAGATCCTCCGAAAGTAATTAACATCTCATTCGCTAACGCTAGCCTGCCGGTTTCCCGCCTGTTTTGTATGGAGTTCCGACCGTATCACTCATTTTATGCAAAGCTCCAGTTTCGCGCGCCTCCCCCTGCTGCTCGCCGCTTGCATCTGTGCCTGCCTTAGTGCGGCCAGCGCCGCAACCACAGTCACCGGCGATGTGAACAACGACGGTGTGGTCAACACCGACGACATCACCTTGGCGCAACGGTTCTCGGTCGGGCTTGGCACTCCCACCCCGGAGCAAGCCGCAGCGGCGGATCTGAACCGCGACGGGGTGCTCAATGCGGCGGACATCGTTCTCCTCAGTCGCGTGGCCGAGGGGCTTCCCATCGGCACTTACGTCTTGGGCAACCTCACCGGCAACACCGTCTGGTCGCTCGCCAACAGCCCCTACCATGTGGTGGGCGATGTCACCGTGAGCGCCGGCGTCTCCCTCACCATTGAACCCGGCACCCGGGTTGAGTTCGAGGGATACTTCAAACTCCAGATTGACGGCACCCTGGTCGCGGAAGGAACTCCGGGCAACCCGATCGTTTTCACGTCATCCAAGGCGACTCCCACGAGGGGCGACTGGCAGGGTCTCAAGTTCCGCAGCACCCGCTGGGATAGTTCCTTGCGGAATGCCGTGGTGGAATACGCGCAGACCGGCGTTGAATGCGTCGGCGCTTCCCGCTGGCGCACCCTCTTCCGCGGGTTGCCCGGAAATGGCAATCATCAAGTCATTGTCGAGAACGGCTCGACGCGGCTCGGGGTGTACGACAACGAAAGCGGCGGAGGGTTCCGCACTTGTGGCTTTGATCTGCGCTCCATCGGGAAGGGCTGGCACCACATAGCCGCTGTCGGCACCGGTGGTGTCACCAAGATCTACATCGACGGGGTCTTCGTGGGGAATTCCGACCGCCAGAGCCTGACCGATATCCATGCCATCGGCAATTACCAGGGGGGCGGGCAGCCTTTCGCCCGCAACATCGATGAAGCCTGCGTCTATCAGCGCGCTCTGGATGCCGCTGAGATCAGCCAGATTTTCCGAGCCGACCTGGGCGGGGGCACCGCTGGCCTTCCCGCCGGTATTGCCGCCTACTACTCGTTTGATCGAGTCAGTGGAACCAGCATTCTCAACGGCGGATCGTTGCCTGGCAAGGATGGCACCCTCACCGGGTCCGCATCCATCATTGCCGGTGGCGTCGAGGGCAATGCGCTGGCCATCAACGATGTGGACGGTGTGCTGCTGATCGACCCGGCCGATGGCAAGGGCGTGGATCTGAGCGGCGGGGAATGGACCTCCGCTGCGTGGTTCAACGGTCTGTATGACAGCGGCCCCGCGATCTCCGGCACTACCATTCGGCACTGTGGGCAAACGGGGATTGCCTGTTACGATTGTTCGCCGTCCATCCTTAACAACATTGTCCAGAACTGCGGCGGAAACGGCGTTTACCTCGAACGCTCATCCCCTCTCATCAAGGACAACACGATTGCCGACAACGGCGTGGACGGCATCGGGTTCAGGGATCTCTCGCATCCGCGGATTCTTGACAACACCATCTCAAACAACAGCCACGACGGCATCGCGTTCAGCAACGACTTCCGCAGCGATGACCGCAACAGTCATCCCGTCAGCCACGGCAACAGCATTTCCGGCAATGGCAACTATGCCGTCAATGCCATGGGCTATTACCATGCCAGCGAGGTGCTGATCGACGCACGCAACAACTGGTGGGGCACGGCGGATCAGCCCCGCATCGAGCAAAGCATCTACGACTACTATGACAACCGTTCCAACTCGCCGTTTGTCAGCTTCGTGCCTTTCCTATCTGCGCCGGGTGGTCCCGCGGTGGCAGGCACGTTTGTCGGAGGCACGCTCCCGGCGGACAGCGCCTGGACGCTGAGTCAGAGTCTCTACACCATCGTTGAGGATGTGATCATCCCGGCCGGTTCGGTGCTGCGGATCGAACCCGGCGTGTGTGTCAAATTCGCCGGGCTGTTCCAGATCAAAGTTGATGGAACGCTGATCGCCACGGGCACTCCGTCTCAGGTTATCACCTTCACCTCCGGCAGGACAAACCCGGCAACCGCCGATTGGCGCTGCCTCTATTTCACCGACACCAGCGACGATTCCCTCTGCGCTGTTTCCTACGCACTCATCCAGCATGCCGACTGTGGCATCGTCTGTGAAAAGGCCTCCCCGCTCATCTCGCACAGCACAATCCGCTACAACAATCACGGCGTCCAAGTGCGCTACGGCGGCACCCCGTCCATCCTCGACAATGTCCTGACCGCCAACGGCGGTTACGGTATCTGGGTTTTCGGCACTTGGAACGATGGCGATAACCCGGCCCCCGTGATTCACGGCAACGTCATTTTCAACAACGGCAGCTACGAGTTATGCACCCAGAACTTCTTCAACCCGGCAGGCTCAACCATCGACGCGACAGGCAACTGGTGGGGAACCACGGATATGAACCAGATCGAGTGGGAGATCTATCACTATCCGGACAACCCTTCGGGCAACCCCACCGTGCTCTATGATCCGGTGCTGAGTAAGGGATCACAGTTGGCAGTCTATGGACTTTCGGACGATCCCGATCCGTTCAGCCCCAACGGGGACGGGCGGCGCGAGGGGTTGGGGATTCACGCCAAGGTGACGGCGGAGAGCGACGTGACCGTCACGCTGAAGAACGCGGCCGGGGCGGCGGTACGGGTGTTCACGCAGCACACGCCGGAGCCCATCGAGGTCGGCTGGGACGGTAAGGACGGCAACGGCGCGGTGGTGGCCGACGGGGTTTACACCTATGAGATCGTGGCGGTCAACAGCGCCAACGGACAGGCCGCGCCGATGGTGTCGGGGACGGTGGAACTCGACACGGTCATCGACCAGGTGGAGCTGACCGCGCCGGTGGCCGCCGCGGTGCTGACGGGATCGGTGGCGATCCAGGGACTGGCGGGCGACTGGCACTGGCCGGGCGCCGGCTGGGGGAACAAGGCGGTTGTGCTCTACGGGCGGGGCGCGCACCCGACCAGCTGGCAGATGATCTGGCAGTCGTACTATTTTGAAGGTCCGATTGGGCGCGACCTCTACGGGCAGGTGCCGACGCTCTGCGCCTGGGACACGACGGTGCTGCCCAACGACGCCTACGTGCTGCGGTTCGAGGCGCGGGACGGGGCCGACAACTGGCGCAGCCACGACGTGCCGGTGACGGTCAGCGACCCCGGCCCGAACATCGCCAATCTATCAATCACCCCGAATCCATTCTCCCCCGACGAGAGCGGAACGTGGATTGATCTAACCACGGGCGAGGTCTTCAATGACCCCGGACCTAACCGCATTCTCGATGACATTGCCGTTATCAAGTTCAACCTCTCCGGCCGCGGCTACACGGAAGTGGTGGCCGTTGACGCGCAAGCGAACGTGGTCAGAACGCTGTTAGCCGGAGCGGCGAGCGGTCTCATGACCATCAACTGGGACGGGCGGAATCAGAACGGTCAGTTTGTGGACAACGGCCTCTACACCATCAAGGTCCTGACCGGCGGCGGGCAGAAAGAAGCGTCGCTTCCCGTCACGGTCGATAAGAAGCCATTCATCGTCAACTACTCCGCCGCGCCAAGCCCGTTCTCGCCCGACGGTGACGGCGTGAATGACACGACCACCATCCATTTCGGCATCACCGATGATTCGCTCGTCAACGTCGAGGTTCTGACGACGACCGATGTTCTGGTTAAGACCCTCATGAACAACGTGCCCTTGACCAAGGGTCAATACACCTCCGTCTGGGACGGCATCAACGACCTAGGCCAACTCGCTCATGAGGGGCATTACAAAGTCAGAATTCGCGGTACGGCACAGACCGGGCAGGTCGGCGATCCCGTGGAGATTCCCGTTTCGTTGCTCTACATCTCACAAATCACCGCTTCCGCAGCCGCGAATCCCCACGACTCGCAGCCAGCGACGATCAGCTATTCGCTATCGGCCCCTGCGGTCTTGACAATTCAAATCCTAAATGCGGCGGGTGAGGTTGTCCGGTCACTGTTCGCGGATCAGAATCGGGGAGCGGGCAGCCACCAGGAGTCGTGGGATGGCAAGGATGACACGGGAACTGCGGTGCCGGACGGCCCGTATTCCTTCCGCATTCTCGACAGCATCAGTGGCGCCCCGATGGTGGTTTACGATCCATCCGGGACTGAGGGATCTGTTATTTCCCAGAACGGCACGATGTCGGTATCGACCTTTGATCCGATGCAAAACCAGCCTTGTGTCATCACCTACTCGCTCTCGCGTGCGGCCAATGTCACCATCCGGGTCCGGGGCACCCGTTTCTACAGTCCGGTGCTGAAAGTTATCAGGTATCTTGAACCCGAGTCGGCAGGCGAGCACACGGCGTATTGGGATGGCAGGGACGAGGCCGGCAATCTCCTTGGTGTCCAGACTTACACCTTTGGCCTCTATGCCTATGCGTTGGCGGACAACACCATCGTCGTGACCGGCGGCCGACCGGAAATCAAGGACATTGCGGTGACACCCCTCGCTGTCACCCCGCTCGACAATCCGTACAGTTCCTCGCCGAACGCCGCCACGCTTTCCTACACCTTGACGTCACCGGCAGACATGACCCTCAACATCTACGACTCCGACGGGAATCTGAAGCGGACCATCGAGGCGGCGGCCCAAGCCGCAGGCGCGGGCAGCATGGCGTGGGACTGCAAGGACGACGATGGCTTCGCGGTGCCGGACGGCTACTACCGGATGGACATTCAGGCCTCGGCGAACGGAACCTATTCGATTGTGAGAAACGCCCATGTACAAATCAAATATTAAGCAGTATTTCCCGGCACTGGTGGCCGCCTGTTGTCTGATGGGCGGCGGGATCGACGCCATTGCCGACGGCGGGAACACCAAGACCACCGTGGTCAGGGTCGAGTTGGTGCATCCGCAAGCCGGTGGTGCTCCCATGCGGAAAACGCCGCCCGTTCCTCCGGTTACCGTCTCCGGCACCATCCGTATCGAGATTCCAAAGCAGGCCGAGCCGCAGGGCGTCGCCACTGGCCGGTATGAGGTCGAATTCTTCGTGGATGACAAACTGGTCCACACCACCCGCGGCGACAAGCCGGTGCAGGCCGGGATGGGTTCTTTCGATTGGCTCATGGACACGACGGCCTATGCCGACGGCAAGCACAAGCTGGTGGTTAACTATTGGGACAAGAACGCTCCCTCGGCCATCGGCATCATCAATCTGGTAATCAGGAATCATGGAGAACCCTGACATGAGAAACCGGCCTCAATATCCATCCGCGAGAATACCGCTTTATGCGGCGCTGCTCCTTTGCATTCTGTACGCCCCATCCCTCAGGGGCGAGGCGTCCTGCTGGAATGACTCGCGCCTCCGCCAGACTCCGGGCGGCGGTGGCGACACGGATGATCCGACAGGAAAGGGCCCGAAAGGCGACCCCGGCGAAGGGGAAGGCGGCGAGGAGGGAGAGGGCGGCGACGGCGGTGACGATCCGGCGACCACCGAGGATGACATCAACCTCACCAACGGCAACTTCGATTTTGTGGAGCGCGACTTGTATATTCCAAGTAACGAACGTCTTAAAATTACACGCACTTACAACAGTCAGGACCTTTATGACGGGCCGTTTGGGTGGGGGTGGTCCCACACCTTCGACCAATGCATTGTGCCTCGGGTTGCCTGGAACATCGTTGAGGATATCTTTGTGTTCATGGCCCCTAGCGGGCCTGTGCCACAACTGAGCCTTGCGATCGATCCGGGGATAATTGTCCGACGCTCCAACGGCTCCCTAACTCGCTTCACGCCGAATCCGGCGAGTTACTGGCGGTACGCGCCTCCGCCGGGATGTCACGACGAACTTACCATCCTTCTCAAATGGGATCTTTGGGCAGACGTCATGGTTAACCTGTCGTCCAAGCGAGGTGAAGTCTGGTACTTCAACTGGAGCAGTGGGCGACCCACGGCCATGTCATTGAAAAATCAATTTGTGTTTCTTGAAAATGATACTACGGGGCGTCTTGACAAAGTCCAGGAATCACGCACCGGCAGAGAACTCGTCTTTACCTATGGTGCAAACAACAAGATCACCCAGATTCTGGACCCCGCGAATCGGATATTGCGCTATGCGTATGATAGCGCGAACAACCTCGTCGGGTTTACCGACCCGTTGGGCAATACCACGAGCTACACCTATGACGACAAGCACCGCTTGCTGACCGTGACCACCCCGAACGGCGCCCAGTGGCTTTCTAACACTTATGACAGCAAGAGCCGGGTTGTCAGCCAGACCTATGCCGGTGGGACCAAGACGATCTCTTATGGCGGCACCGCAGACACGCCCACCGCCCGCGTCACTGATAGGAATGGGCATGTGACCGATTACACCATGACCGCCAAGGGCTTGCCGACTAGGATCGAGTGGGAGAGATACCCTGGGACAGATGTCAGGGTTCTGGAGGCCGTCTGCAAGACTTATGACGCCGACCACAACCGCACTTCCGAGACCGACCCGCTTGGCCGCACCACCCGCTATGAGTACGACGGCATGGGTAATCTGCTGAAAGTCATCCCGCCCACGGACGAGGCGGGTAATCCCGACAAATTCGCCACGCGCTCTACCTACACGGCAAATTTCAACCAGATTTCGAGCATCACGGATGCCAAGGGGCAAGTGACGCGCTTCGAGTATGACGGCATCGGCAGACTCACGCGCACGATACCGCCCTCCGACAATCCAGCGCAGCCCCACAAGTTCGCCACCACCTATTCCTACCCGGGCACCTTCTTTTGGGGACCGCGGGACATGACCAGTTCGGTGGACGCCCTTGGCAACACGACCACCTACGAGTATGACCGCTTCGGCTACGTCAGCCGGATCCAATACCCGGCCGTCAACGGCCAAGTCGCCGAGCGCACGATGGTGTACGACACCATCGGCAACCTCCTCCGCTCCACCGACCCGAACGGCAACACCACATTATTCACCTACGATCTGGGCAAGCATGTGACGTCCATCACCGACGCCCTCGGCAACGTCACGCGGTTCTCCTACAACTCAATCGGCAAGCGCACGAGCATCACCAACGCCCTCGGCAAGGTCACGAGTTACGGCTATGACAACTACGGCAAGCTCTTAACTGTTACAGATCCGCTGGATAACACCACGACCTATACGTACGACGCCGAAGGCAATCGCCTCACAACCACCGATCCCGAAGACAACGTCACCACCAATACATATAATCAGTTCGACAGGCTGGCTTCCACTGCCGACGCCATGGGCCACAAAACCGGATACTTGTATAACGGTGATCTGCTTTTTCGGATCGGTGACGCGAAGAATAACTATACGCACTATTATTATGACGCCCGCAAACGTTTAGAGCGCACGAAATATCCCGACGACTCATACGAGCAATTCACCTACGATGCCGTCGGCAATTTGGCGAGCAAACGCACCCGCAGCGGCGATACGGTTCAGTACACCTACGACGAACTCAACCGGCTGACCCGCAAGACGTACCCGGACACCACTGAGGTCGCCAACGAGTATGATGTCCTCGGCCGCCTGACGCGTGCCACCAACGTCAACGGCATCCTTGAATACGCCTACGACACTCGCGGCCGGGTCACGGGCAGTGTTCAGAACGGCAAGACCGTGGGCTACGAATACGATGCCGCCGGCAACCGCTCGAAACTCATCTATCCTGATGCCACGTTCATCACCTACACCTACGACGAACTGAACCGATTGCAGCGCATCCGTGACGGGGATGGAGCCGATGTCGCTGTCTTCTCTTACGATGCCCTTGGCCGGCGGAGTCAACTCGACCTCGCCAACGGCACCCGCGCCGCCTACGCCTATGACAACGCCAACCGCTTGCTGAACCTAGCCAACACCAAGGTGTCGGACAACTCGGTCCTCTCCTCGTTCGGCTACAACTACGACCGCTCCGGCAACCGCCGCACCATGACCACGCCGCAAGGCACGCACGGTTATGCCTATGACAAGACCTATCAACTGACTGCGGTGGACTATCCGGACGGATCCCCCTTTCCGGACACGACCTACACCTATGACGCGCTCGGCAACCGCACGACCGTGGTGACAACCAACGGCACCGAAAGCTACGAGGTCAACAACCTCAACCAGTATAAGTCCGTTGGCAGCCAGAACTACACCTATGACGGAAATGGGAATCTGACTTCGGACGGTGCCAAGACTCTCGTCTATAACCTCGATAACCAACTCGTGGCGGCGACCAACGCAGGCATCGCGTCCACCTATGAATTCGATGCCGTCGGCCGCCGCATCAAGAAGAATGTGGACGGCACGGCGCTTGGTTTTGTTTATGACGGCGACCGGATCATCGGCGAATATGACGGGGACGGCGCTGAGCTACGGCGTTACGTCAACGGAGCAGGGATTGACGAGCGTCTGGTCCTGGAATCCGGCGGCAATCGGCAGTATTTCCATTTTGACGCGCTGGCCAGCGTTCGCAACTTGTCAGATTCTAGCGGGGCAAGTGTGGCGGGATATGAGTATGACGTTTTCGGAACTCCAAGCCCAACGCCCGCGTTAGGTAGTAGTGTAGCTCTTTTCACAGGACGGGAGTTTGATGGAGAGACAGGAATGTATCACTACAGGGCAAGGAGCTATTCGCCAGGAGCGGCAAGGTTCACGCAATCGGATCCTGTAGGAATGATGGGCGGCGTGAACCTGTATGCATACTGCGGCAACAGTTCTGTGAGTTTTCGTGATCCTTATGGCTTATCGAAGGAGGGTGGCGATGACCCCGGCGAGGATCCTTTGCACGACTTGGCAATGGATCTCCTCGACATGGCTGATATGGGCGACCTTGCCGACTTTTGGGATCAGGGAACATAGGAACTAGGCCGCCTTCTGGCGACAGGAGAAATGACGTCTCCTGATACATGGCATGATCTTGGAATGAGCGGCTTGAAGGCAATCGGTGCGGGCGGAGTCGCTGACTTCTGGGATCGGGGGACCAAGGAACTTGGAAGATTGTTGGCGACGGGTGAAATGACTTCACCTCAAACATGGCACGACCTTGGGATGAGCGGCCTCAGGGCTCTTGACAAGGGTAAACTCGCAGAAAGATGGGATTCCCTCACGAAGGATATCGGAAGAATAATATTCGCTCCACGTCCCAGTCCAGGCACGCCTGTTTATCTACCGATTCGCAGGAATGAGACTATGCCGAATCGTGAGCATGAAGTAACAGGTCGTCGCGACTGGCTGCGTATCCGTGGGGACCTAGCGGAGCGATGAGGTGTGCCAAAAGAAAGACAATCAAGAGTATATGAACAAGATCGACAGAACAAGAGAGCACCAAGCTTGGGCAATATACGTGTCCTTGCTAGTCTTGCTAGCTGCTAGCAGTCCTATTGCCGAAGGAAGGACTCTATCCATCGGCCAGCACTCCATCGGCAGCCATGGGACCATCACGGTGCCGGTTTTTGTGTCCGACGCCGCCGAGCTTGCGGGCGCGGACATCACGCTCCGCTTCAATCCGGGCATCCTCACCGCCGTATCCGCTGCGCCGACGCCGCTGTCGACGGGCCATCACATGGAATACAACGCGACAGTTCCCGGAGAGATCCGTGTTTCGATAGCCAAATCCACGGGCCTGGTTTCAGGCAGTGGCGCCCTGGTGGATGTGGTTTTCGACGTGGCCATCCAGGCGCAGATCGGCCAAAACATCCCGCTGACATTGGCGGTCGCGAACGTTTATGATGAGCAGGGGAAATTGGTTCCAGCAGCTTCGAGCGACGGCGCTTTCCTAGTGGAAGACACCAACGCGAACGGCTTGCCGGATTTCTGGGATCAGCGCATTGTCGATGCCGATCCAAGCGACTCGATTCGCTCGCTCGCCGATGTGCGCGCGGAAGATGACTTCGACGGTGACGGCTTCTCTAACCAAGTGGAGTATCTGCACGGTACCGACCCCTTGACGGTTGATCTGGCAGCCGCCATCGCCAGCCATCCGGCTTCCGTCACGATTGAAGGCGGGACCACCACCACCCTCAGTGTCGTCGCTTCCGGCACGGCGCCCCTGACCTATCAATGGTATCAAGGAACGTCGGGCACGACGACGACCCCCGTGGGCACCAACTCGGACTCCTTCATCCCCCCTCCGCTATTTGCCAACGCCAGTTACTGGGTCAAGGTCACCAATGCCTCCAATCCAAGCGGGGCCAACTCCAATACCGCGATAGTCACCATCACCATACCCGTGAGTTCGGCCAAGGACATCCTGGCATTCAGCCTACCGGACCTGCCGCCCGCCACGATCTCCGGCACCAACATCACCCTGACCGTGCGAAATGGCACGGATGTGACAGCGCTCGCGCCCACCTACACCTTGTCCTTGTGGGCGACCTGTGACCATCGGTCCGGCACTGCGTATGATTTTACCAATCCCGTAACATACACGGTCCTCGCGTCGGATCTAACCACCAAGGCTTATACCGTGACGGTTGTCGTGGCAACGCTGCCTCCTGTGGCCAACGGTCTCGCTCTGTGGCTGGATGCCGGCGCGTCCGGCACGCTGACGCTGGACGGTAACACCGTCACCGCATGGTACGACCAGATGCTCAGCGGCACCCGGATGACGGTTGGCGGCGGAGCGCCGACGCTGGTGGCGTCCGACATCGGCGGTCTTCCCAGCGTGTATTTCAACACCTCGTCTTGGATGGCTGACGGCGTGAATCGCTCCGCAGGACCGGTGACGATCTTCTACGTCTCGCGCGAGACGGGTGCTGCCAACGGGCGCGTGCTGAGTTCTAATGCCAACAACTGGTTGATGGGCTACCACGGCGGCCAGCGGAACAGGTTCTACTTCGAGGGGTGGGTCATGGAAGCCGGCGTCGAATCTGACACCAATCCGCATCTTTACGCGGCGACCATCCCCGGCTCCGGACAAGCCTCCACGGTGTGGGGGGAAGGAAATGAGTTGACGTCGAGCACGACCGGAACCCAAGGCCCGAACAGCCTTCGGTTGAACGGTTGCCCTTGGGCTGAACTATCCGATTGCTACATCTCGGAAGTGCTGGTCTACAACCGGGTGCTCTCGGGTGCCGAGTTGAATGTGGTCGGCAGCTACCTCGCGTTGAAGTATGGCCTAGCCACGGCGTATCTTTCTTCAGCATCTGATATTATCACCTTCGGACTCCCGGACAATCCCGGCGTCATCAACAAGGCTGCGAAGACGATTACCCTAACCGTTCCGTATGGCACGGATTTGACCGCCCTCGCGCCCACCTTCACGCTGTCCGCTGGGGCGACCTGCGATCGTGTTTCCGGCACCGCGTATGATTTCACCAACCCGGTGGCATACACCGTCACCGCACCGGATCTAACCACCAAGGTCTATACCGTGACGGTCACCGACAGCGGCCATGCCCGTTTGGTGCTGACCCGCCCAGGCGGTGCCGATGCCGACAAGGTGCTGGCGCAGGTCTATCTGGACGACGTGCCTGCCGGACAGGAGGGATTGTCATTCAGGGTGGACTACCCCGCCTCCATCTTGCGCATCACCGGCGCGGCCTCGCTGACCATTCCGCCGGGTGGAGTGCCCGCAGGCACCACTCCGCAATGGGATGTGGCTCCGGGCAGTGATTACACGAATCAGACGGGCAGCGTTTCCTTTGCCGCCATGTGGGGTTCCTCCCACTCCTTCACCAACGGCCAGGCAGTGGCCAACATCGTCTTCGAGGTTCGAGCCGCCAATACCAGTCAGGTCCATTTCCCGCTGGAATTGACAGCCACCGAAGTCACCCCCTACAACACGAACGGCCCGTCCACACCGCTTGCAGTGACCGGGCAGGTCGTCACCTTCACCCGCAGCTACGCCGACTGGGCGCTGGCCACCCTCGGCAATGCGGACGCCGATCCGGATGCCGACGCCGATGCCGACGGGCAGATCAATGGGCTTGAATTCGCCGCCTCAACCAATCCCGAGGATGCGCAGTCCCGTCTGCAAACCACCGCAATGGGTCTGACCCCAGCGGGCTTCACCCTTCGCTGGTTGGCCGTGTATGGGGAGAGCTATCGCGTGCGCTGGAGTGACGATCTAACGAACTGGAATGACCTGACCACAGCGCCATTCTTGGGAGCGGGTGCGGAAGTTGAGATCACCGATCCCGCGCCGTCTGCTGTAAACAGATTCTACCGTGTGGAAGTCATTTCCGATCACTGAACCGGAAACCATGCTCGTTCTTCTGCACGCAATGGTGGAATGGTCCACGGGAGCCGCCGGTAGCAAGCAAACCAATCACATGAAACAACTCATTACCACCATCAGCACGCTGGCCTTTGCCACCTCGCTATCGCTCGCACAAAACAAGCCGTCCGACCCGGGCATGCCGCAGCCGCAGCCGCCGATGCCCGCGCAGCCGCCGCAACCCGAGGACTTCTTCAAGAAGCTCGACACCAACACCGACGGCTCGCTGAGCCTCGACGAATTCAAGGCCGGCGCGCCGGGCAACTTGGCGCCCGCCAAAGTCGCGGAAGCCTTCAAGAATCTGGACAAAAACGGCGACGGCAAGGTAACGCCTGATGAAATCATGCCGCCTCGCCAGCCGCAAGGATCCGGTACACCCGGCGGTCCTGCCAGCCCTAACAATCCGCAGTCCCGGAATCCAGAGGACTTCTTCAGGAAGCTCGACACGAACACCGACGACTCGCTGAGCCTGGATGAATTCAAGGCCGTCATGCCGGGCCAGCAGGATGCCGCCAAGGCGGAGGAATACTTCAACAAGATGGACAACAACGGCGATGGCAAGTTGAGTCTTGAGGAATTCATGCCACCCCGCCCGCCGCAAGGCCCCGGCGCACCTGGCGCTCCTGGCGACCCTGGCAAGCCGCAGTTCCTGAATCCAGATGACTACTTCAAGAAGCTCGACGCAAACTCCGACGGCTCACTGAGCCTCGACGAATTCAAGGCAAGCGTGTCGGACAGCTTCAACAAGCTGGGCAGGAACGGCGACGGCAAACTTACCCCTGATGAATTCATGCCGCCCCGCCAGCCGCAAGGCCCCGGGGCACCCGGCGCTCCGGTCATCCCGGGCACGCCGCAGCAACCGAAACCCGAGGACGACTTCAAGAAGCTCGACACGAACTCCGACGGCTCGCTGAGCCTCGACGAATTCAAGGCCGGCGTGCCGGACAACTTGGATCCCGCCGTGACTGGGAATACTTTCAAGAATCTGGACCAGAACGGCGACGGCAAGGTGACGCTTGAGGAATTCATGCCGCCCCGCCCGCCGGTAGGCACCGGCAAGTCCGTCGTTCCCGCCGACCCCGACAAGCCGCAGTTCAAGAAGAAATAGGTGTTTTGGATTTCGGTGATATGGGGTCAAGGATCCCCTACCCAAGGCGGTGCGGTCTGCTAGGCTCGGGCATGTCTTTTGCAAAATCACCCCCTGAGACAGAGACGTCCCGCATGAAGTGATTTCGCCGCTAACACGCGTTTCGTGGAAGTCTAGATGTCCACGGCTGGCACCAGCGCAGCGACCTGCGGCTCTTGCAACGCAATGATCCCTTTGGCGTGAACCACTGGGTCGGCGGCGCGGTCGGCGTGGTGCATGACGAAAACTGCGGCGTGCCGAAATCTTCCTCGTTGATTGGTGTATTCTCTATGAGTTCTTTGAGCGCTCTCAATTGAGCGGGTGTCAGATCGGTTTGCTTGTTCTTCGGCTAGGTTAGCCTTTCACCTTCTCAATCATATGGTTGATGACATGGCTGTGCTCGCGCTGAGGGCTGAACATGATGATCTCCGCGTCTGCGTTGACCTTTACATTGTGCCCAGGTGGCCAGTAAAAGAGATCATTGGCGTTGACAGTCTCCTGTGCGCCGTTCGCATCCGTCGTGGTGAGTTGACCGCGCAAGACGAAACCCCAGTGTGGGCACTGGCACAAATCGCCATCCAGTCCCTGGAACAACGGGGTGGTATCGACGCCCGCCGAGAGACTGAAGTATTCGCCACTGATCTTGCCTAATCCAGTGGCGTCGCCGAACTCCGTTCGCTGACGAATCACGGCACCTGGAATCTCCATCTTAATGTCTACGTCCTCTTTGGCTATTCGCATGTTGGCTTCTCCTTTGTGTCTGTGGATGCTGTAAGTTTGGTGGTCTGTCTATCGCCGCATCCGTCTTAAGCGATAGCCGCCCAACGTTTTAAATCCACCGATGACCGGCAGTTGAACTGTGGTTGCGGTTGTATGGCTGATCGGACATTCGGTGCGATGGCATGTGCTGCGGGCGTTGTGTTAGTCGATGTCATGGAATCGGAGCTTGTCGCCATCGGGGGCCATAAGGTTTTTCAAGGGCACGCCTTTGGGCCACCGCACTTTCGGTACGGTGTCAATCCGGTCGGCAAACTGAATCATTAACGAGCCTGGGACCACGGGTTCTGGCCTGCCCAGCGAAATCTTGTGAGTGATGACCTTTTCTTCGCGCCCAATCTCGCCGATTGCTGGCCGGGTGGCAAGGGGAAAGTGGGTTTGGGCGGCATTTTTCCACTCCTGGTTCGGTTCGCCCACACCACTGCCACCGCAGCGCCTCCAACTGCTCGCGCAGGCTGGTTTGGGCTTCCCCCGTGCTGCTCCAGCTCGCCCTCACTCCGTTCCGCCGCAGCAGGCAGTGCGGGTATTGCGCCTGCCGCGGCAGCGGCATGAAGAGGATGCGTTCCTCGGGCCAACCGGTTTCAGCGGCGACGGCAAACACCTGGGCTGCTAGGAAACCCGGCTCGTCGCACGGCGGGGTTTTTTTCCGCCCAGGTCTCCCATCGTCTCAACCTGCGCCGCCTCAAGTTCCCGGCTTTGTTCCTCCAGTCGCTTGAATGCGGTCTGGAAATCGGCGGGTGTGAGGCCGCTGCAGAAGATGAGGAGAGAAGACCGCAGATCGAGGATTGTGGATCGTAGATGGAAGATAAGAACTGCGCCAGCGCTCTTCATCCACGATCTGCTATCCACGATCTCGCAGTTGGCATCTCACCCTTCACCAGCGGGTTGCCGGTGCGGAGGATCACGTCGTAGCTGGCGAGCGAGAGCGGGCGCATGGCGTGGCCGCTGCGGAAGATGAGGAGAGAAGATCGCAGATCGAGGATTGTGGATCGTAGATGGAAGAAAAGAACTGCGCCAGCGCTCTTCATCCACGATCCACAATCTGCTATTGGGTTTGATCAGAAGGCAGCAAAGGAAGCGAAGTATTTGGATTCAATCTCAAGCACAACAGAACGCAAGGAACGCAAAAGAGAGTCATTTATGGAAATTCATGCACTCACCCTCGAGGTGAGTTCTTTCTGCGTTCTCTTGCGGCTCTACTCATCCGCGCTTTCAGGTTGGAGACTTGGCGGCGGGACGCCGCCATCACGGCCTGCCGCGAGACGCGACAGCCACGATTTCGCCGCTCTTGTCCAGCACGTTCTTCTCCTGATTCGAGTAGTCGAAGGAGATGTCGGTGATGAGGATTCCCGTCTCGTCGTTGGTGATGCCCCAGTTGCCAGTTGTGCCAAGGAAATGGTTGTGTTTTTCGAAAGTCGAAATGTAGTGCCTAACGACAAAAGATTTTGATGGCGGCCAAACGGCAGGACAAGGTCAGCCAACGCTACCTGCTCCAACTCCAGAGCAGCCTGAACCGGTTCGCGGCGAAATTCCCCGGCCCCATTCTCGACATCACCGGGGCGGAAATCGACGCCTGGCTGCGGACGCTGGAAATCTCGTCGGTCAGGATGCCCGACTTGTACAACCAGGTGACCGCCCTCGCCCGTGCCCTGGGACTCGATTGGCCCCGCAACGTGTTGAGGCATTCCTTCATCGGCTACCGCATCGCCAAGGTGAAGAGCGCCGACGAGGTGGCTCTGGAAGCGGGCAACTCCGCGACGATCATCTTCAAACACTACCGCGAACTCACCACCGAGGAGTTGGCGGACACTTGGTTCAGCATCCTGCCCAAGAACGGCCAGTGGGGAAACTCGTTCCACTACGACCGGAGCACCCGCAAGGTGACGCTCCCAAAATCCACGAACCGTTGATCGCCCGTTCAATCCGCGTGCCAACGGCGGTTGTTAGACGCGGATGGCGCATGAGACGGTCGGCCATATTGCCATACCTCACAGTTCCTGATCCCGGCGGAAAATGAGTTGGCACTGGTTGGCGTTTCAGACGAATTTGTGAATCATCCGCGCATGGGTTTTCGGGTGGCAGCAGTGCCGATGCGGTGTCATATCTTGCACTTACTTGATCATTCAACATGCAATCTTCAAATGGTGTCCGTTCAGCCCTTGAAACTCTGGTTCGGCTGGCCGTCGTCGAGCGGGTCACCGATGCGGTTCACGGCGTCCTTGAGAATTGAGGCAGCGGCGAACACGATCACTCCGATTGCGGGATCGACGAACGGAATGACGTTGAGGGCGGAGACAAGACCGGCGACCTTGCCGACGAAGCTGCAGCGAAAGCATATCATCGCCGTTAGACACGAATTACCTCTTCACCGACCCAATGCGCCCTCCACGGAGCAGCCGGTTCAACCTTCCTTCCCACTCCCCTGCCCGTTGGCTGGAAGCTGCGTGAATTCAAATGGCATATCCCGGTTTTGGCAGAATTTTTCCGTCAGGGACCTTGCCCCTGAACCCCTTGGCTGCTTTCGTCATTCGTCATTCGTCATTCAATAGCCCGCTGCGCTCCAGTCACTTCATTGCTGCGCTCGCTGCCGCTCACTTGCCATTCAGTTCCTCTCGCTCCGCCCCTTGCCGTTGCTAGGGGACTGAACTGCGGGCAGGGCGGAAGCCCACGAGGTAGTCGGAGCGGTCCGAGAAGAAGTAGTCGTCGAAGCGGTACGCGACGCCGCAGCCGTTCGCGAAGCCGCCCCAAGAGCTGCCCCGGACCACCCGGGTCGAGCCCGAAGCAGCACCCCGAGGATCGCTGCCAGGCGACGACGAGTAATAGCTGAAAGAAAACCAATCCCAACACCACTCCCACACGTTCCCCGCCATGTCATACAGCCCATAGCCGTTCGCCGCAAAACTCCCCACCGGAGACGTGAAGGGATAGTCTCCCGTGGCATAAGTCGGATGGTACTCGCGCGTCGGGCTCACGTCGTACTTGAATAACCAATTGTCGCTATAATAGTTCGCCTGGCTGTGGCTGATGGTGTTCCCCCACGGGAAGCGCTTGCCGCTCAAGCCGCCACGCGCCGCCTTCTCCCATTCCGCCTCCGTCGGCAGGCGGTAACCGCCGGCCGCCCAGTTGCACACCACCGCATTGCTGTTGGTCGTCCTGTAAACAGCCCCGGCAAGCGTGTAACATGGCGTCAGCCCGTCCTTCTCACTCCGGGCGTTACACCACTTCACCATCGCATACCAGGTGATGGATTGCACCGGGTGGTTCGTCGCCTTGCCGCTGCCAGCGGGCAGGTCCGTGTAGCCATGGGTCAAACCCCACGTCCTAACACTGTCCCACAACGCCTTGCTCACCTCGTATTTCTCCATGAAGAACGCGCTCACATAGACGCTGTGGACTGGCACATATTCCCCATCCAACGAATCGCCCATTGAAAAGCTCCCCGCCGGGATCTGCTCGAAGCCAGCGGGCGTCGGGGCCGCCGCAGGTGGTCCGTCGAGCACCAGGCGGTAGATCCGCCGGGGCATCAGCGGTTCATAGGGGGTGGTGATGGCCAGGTCGTTCCCGTCCCCGACCCGCACCACGCCGGGGTCCTGCCAGGTGTCGTCCTCCAGGGTGCCGGAATACTCCAGCTTGTAGCTGCGCCCGGCCACCGACGGCCGCACCGTGAGCGTCACGTTGCCGCCGACAACCCCGACCTCGGGTGCCACCAACTCGCCGGGAGCGATGGGCGGCTGCGCGTGAGCGACCCCACACCCCGCAGCGAACAAGACCGCCACGGCGAGTCGGGCATGGGAAAGACCTGGAATGATTTTCATGAGCTTGAATGGTGTTGGATTGAGGCTCAGGCAGCGCCACCGCCACCCCGTACCGCAGAGTGACTTCCCTCTTCAAGAGCACAAGCGAAAAATAGGATTTCCTGTCTCTTGGAATTTCTCATGCACCCGTTTGAACCGACGAGTTGGACCTGACTGTCACGAATAAGACGCCCCCGGACAGCGCGAGCCATCCGGGGGCGTTTTGGTTTGATGGTCTTCAGCCCTTGAAACTCTGGTTGGGCTGGCCGTCGTCGAGCAGGTCGCCGATGCGGTTCACGGCGTCCTTGAGGATCGAGGCGGCGGCGAACACGATCACACCGATTGTGGGATCGACGAACGGAATGACGTTGAGGGCGGATACGAAACCGGCAATCTTGCCGACGAAGCTGAGGTATTTGAGTGCTTTCATGGTGACCGGGGCGCGGTGTCAACGGCGGCGAAGTTTTCGCGCCCAATTTCTAAGAAAGTCCTCAGTCGCGGGTTGTGTAGAGGATGAAGATGAATACGAAACCAAAGCAGACGAGAACATGAAATACCGGTAAGGACGAAATTCGAAATACACGACCGCGCTCGAGCATTTATGAAAATGCCATTTGTGGAGCAACAGACGGCTCGTTCGGTAGAGAAAGAATTGAATTATGCAAGCGATAGCGAAAATTGTCAGTGAGCTTTTCATGCTCGTGTTGTCGATCATCTCGGCTCCGTCCGACCTGAACGAGTTTCGGCTGGATATCATTCAGCAAACCGGTCGCGTCGAGACGATGCTTGTAAGGAGAACAGACACCGGCTTTGTGCTGCTGGAACAGCAGGGCGATAAGACAGTCGAAAGAGGCTCAATTCATCCGGTGGCGGGCAAGCCAGACACGTATTCCCTCAAGCTCGGCGATGCTCCGGCGCAGACCTTTGATTTTGCGGCTGGGATTCAGGGCTTCACGATGGAGGGGTTGCGGAAGTCGCAAACTCTCGATTTGAAGGCCGGTGATGGTGTGGTGATCCATGTGCATCGCAGCGGCAGTGCCGTTTATCTGACGCCAGAGAAGGGGCGGACGACGTATGCCTGCCACAGAGACTAGCCGCCGCTGACCGGCATGAACCCCACAACTTCAAACGCAACCGCCATTTCCTGACCCGGCAGCAGGGATAAAGGTCGGATGCACGGCAACAAATGATGAATATGTGGAAACGCATCAGATTGGCGACCCTTTGTGTTGGTGCAACAATCGCGCTCTTAGCGATAGTCGCGGTCATCCTGCTGCAAATGAATCCGCAATCCTGCCGGCTTGCTTTCCTCACGCAATCTCTCACCGGCGAATTGCCTGTCCCGCCCCCGCAATTCACCGGCGTGTGGCGCACGTGGTACAAGAATGGCCGTTTGGCATCAGCGTACATGTACGAAGGGGGGGAACGAAAGGGAACGTTCACCACATGGCATCCAAATGGCCAGAAAGCCGAGACGGGGCGCCTTCTCAAGAGCATCCCGTACGATGACGTTCCGGGCGCCTACGAAAATATCTATGATGGGGCACTTGCGTGCTGGTATCCCGACGGGAAACTGAAGGAGAAAGCCAACTTCCGCAACGGCGTTCTGGACGGCCGGTATGAGTACTGGGACAACTTCGACAAGGGCTATTGGAAGCGGAAAGATTCAAGCTACAAGGACGGCAAAGAGGATGGCGTGTGTATTCGATGGGATATGCCTCGGGTCAGGGCGGAGATCACATACGTTGCCGGGCAGCGCCACGGATGGGGTAAACAAGTGTCAGAAGCAAGCGGCGATCTGAACTGGGAAGAGTACCGCGAGCATGACGCCTGCAAGATTTACCGCAAGTACCGCGATGGACAACTCATAGAAGAGAGAAAGTACGGGGAGGCACCCGACAAGAAGAGTGGAGGCGACGTCCGATAGGCCCCGCGTCCGCCCTAGCGTCACCGTCGCCGCAGCTTCCGCACCATGGCGACGAGCGAGAGGATGCCGACGGCCAGGCCGACCAGCAGCGAGGCGAGCCGCAGGTGCCATTCGATCTGCTCCTGATAGGACGTGATGACGCCCAGTACCGGCGAGGCGGTGCCGACGCGTGATGACGCCCAGTACCGGCGAGGCGGTGCCGACGATGGCGGTGCGAACGTAGTCGAGGTCAATGGGCTGGCGCATGGTTCTTTTTTGGGGGTGGGTTACCCGTGGCAGGATTTCAACAAGTCGATCATCCCTTTGCTGTTGCGATACCTTTGTTGCTGGTCGCTTCGCCGGGATTGCCATCCATCTGGATCGTGGGGGACAGGGCGGTCGTCCCGAGTGCGGTGAAGATCGCATTGATGCAGGTGGTCGTGAGACTGTTGCTTCTCATGTCGAGATAGGCGTAGGAGTTCTGCATCACCGTGCCGGTTTTGATCGTCAGCCCGGTGGTCAGCATCCCACAGTAGCTCACGGCGAAGTTATACATCGCCGTTGCAATCCCGGTCAGATTGAGGGTCGCAATGGAACCGCACGAGTAGAGGTTGAAGTAGGTGCAGGACGGCTGCGAGCCAACGGTCAGACTCGCCAGCGCACCGCAATAACTGATCAGGCAGCTTATATTGCCAGGGGGGACGGTCAGCGACATCAGACTCGCGCAACTGTAGAGGGTGAGGTTCGTCACGCTGGCGCTGCCGAAGTTGAACGCGATAAATCCGACCACCGACTGGAAGTTGACGGCGCTGGTCAGGCCGGTCAGGTCGAGGCCGGTCATGAGTTTTTGATACTGGATGCTCAACGTGCCGATGCTGGTCAGGCCGGGGAACGTCAGCGTGCCGGTGGCTCCGGTGTTTGTAGGTGATGCCGTCGCAACTGTTGCCGCTCGCATCGCACGGATAGATGCCAAACCCCTTCGTCAGGCGCCCGTTGTAGGGCGATGCGATGGCAGTGCCGAAGCTCGGGGTGATGTTCGTGCCGGGAGCACCACCGGAGGTCGGGGCCTTCGCCCCCATCGTGCCGTCCCAGCGCATCGCCTTGGCGTAGCCGGTCGAGGTCCTGACGGTCAGGCTCGGGGAGGCCGCGCCACAGAACAGGCCGTGGAACGCCTTCTCCCACACGGCGGTCGTGTAGGTGAAGGGGGTTGGATCGAGAACGACGGGGTCGGGCATCGGCTCGTCGCCAAAGTTGGCGTTCGCCATAATCAACTCGGTGGGGGTGAGCGGTCGGCTCGTGTCGATGCGCGGGGCGCGTGCCGACAGCCAGTCCTCGGGGTCGGGTTGCGCTTGCGGCGTCCCCTCGGTGCCGCGATTCACGTCGTTCTCGACCACGATGGAAAAGGTGCGGGTGCTGGTGGGTTCCCCGGCCCCCTCGCGCCAGGTGATCTCGCCCATCAGGGTGAGCGAGGAGAGTTCAGTGTCGCCGCCGACACCCAGGGCGTCATTGAGAGCCACGGTGTTGAAGCTCGGGGCGCATTC
>JAPLUI010000553.1 GCA_026397725.1 Verrucomicrobiota bacterium
ATCTCCTGGGGCTGGGAGGCTTGTCGTCGGAGTCTGCGGCACTCCACTGCCCGTCTTCGCAAAAAGATCTCCGGTTGCTGACGCCTGCAGCAGGATTGCGATTTCCTCCATCTCGTAGCCCTTTACCGAACTGAAATAGACCCACTGCGTTGCCCTGGTGATTCCAACGAGTAGCATGTTCTTCCGTAAATGCGGGCTGAAGTTTTTCCAGTTGGTGCGCACCAGTTTTGGCAGAAGCACCGAATCAAACGTCAAACCCTTTGCGCTGTGATAGGTTGAGATTTTAGGAACGGTAGATTCAAAATCCACGACTTCCCCGCCGGTGGATGCTGGCATGGCAGCCTCTATTTCCACTCCCAGGGCCTGCAACTTGTTGCGAAGGCTGTAGGCATCTCGTTTTGTAGGAACGATGACTCCACATTTTTGATTCATCATCCGTCGCTCACGAAGAACTTCCGCAATTGATTTGATCTCGTCTTCCCAGTCGCTGGCGACCCGGTATGTCGGGGTTTCCCGGTCCACCTGGTGATTGGAGGCCTCGAAACTTTGGCCGAAGTATGAAGCGAGCTTTCCGATTCCCGGAGAATTCCGGTAGCCTGAGAGCAGCCCCATACTCTGGCCTTGCATGCGCAAGATTGAACAAATGCGCGCCACATCAGAACCGCCCTCGTATAGTTGTTGCCTCGAATCGGCGACGGCTGTCAGATGAGTGGCAACGAGTTTCAGGATTTCGTAACAGGTTCCATCCAGGTCTTGACCCTCGTCAACAACAGCAAATTGAAGGAGAAAGCCTCCAGTCGGGGGGCGACTACGCAAGTGGGCCAAGATCCGAACTCGCGTCTCAGCGTAGTTCTGCTTTCCATCGGCAAGTGTTGGTCTTGCCCCGAGGCGGTGGGCATCCCAATAATCCGCGCACCAATGATCGAAGGTCTGCACCGAGCTTTCTGGAATATCCAAGACCTGAAGAGCCTGCCGGATGAAATTGGAAAGCACGTTGGTATAGACGAAAATGCGGAAGCGACTGTGGTCAACGCCATGCGTCCTTGCCAACCACCGCGCGCGGTGGAGCAAAACCTGGGTTTTCCCCGAACCGGGAGGTCCGACAATCACATGGTCCTGGTTCATCCGAAGCTCGACTACATTTCGCTGTGCGGTGGTCAGTTGAGAATCGTGTAAGATATATAGCAGGTTCCCTTCGGCGAGCGGGGCTTGCCACTCAGGCGGAAGGCGCTTGGGCAAACTGCGGGCAGGGCAAATGATCACAGGGGACGTTCCGCGCAGCAGGATGCGCAAACATTCCCGCTCCACCGGTGCCAGGGCCTGCGGCGGCTCACGCCAGCCCCAACTCGCGCTTGACCGTGGCCAGCGGGATGGATTTCTTGCGGCCCTCCGCCCGCTTGGCCCGGCGGAGTTCCAGCACGTCATCGGCATCAGCCAGCCGTTCCTGCACGGCGAGGAATTCCTCGTAGGGCAGCACGGCGAATTGTTTGCGGCCATTCTTGCTCAGGATTTCGGGATGCAGTTTCAACATGAGTTTGGGGGTTATGAGTAGGCGTCCTTGCGATGCAGTACACGATAAATGATCACGGTGCCAAGGTCCACCTCAAGAAGCACGCGACATTTTCCGACGCGCAGGCGGTATTCCGGCGCGAAATTCGTCAGCTTCTTCACATCGCCGGCCAAATCGTCGCGCAGCGCTTCCAACTTGGCGATGATCCGACGGCATGCGCCCGCGGGAAGCCCCTTCAGATCCTTGAGCGCCTGCGGTTTGATTTCAATTTCGTATTTCTCCCGGGCCGCGGCCAATTGCAAGAACCGATGGGACGAGTCGGAGGGCAAAGGATCCGCTCTGGGTTTCTTGTTCGATACTCAGGCAGGTGCAGGCGGATTCCGGGTCGGCATCGGCAGCGACGGGCAACTCGACCTGGGCGACCGTGCAGTTGGTGGTTCCAAGGTCGATGCCCACGACACGGCAGGGCGCAAGGTTTTGGGATTGTCTAACAATTTGTTCGAGTGGATTCATGCGGATTTGGTTGTTGTGTGTTGTGGTTCTAAAGATTCACGGAATTAACACAGTTCCTCGTCGATCTCTTTGCGGAGTATGGCGGCATAGCGGTAGTCGGCTTTTCCTTTCGGTGCCAAGACCATCAGGCGATCAAGCCAGCGTTTGGCCTCCTGCCGGTTACGCTCGGTTACGATTCCGTCGCGACAGCAATGTGCGAGCTTGAACATCGCCTCAAACCGGATGTATCCCCCCACGCGTTCGGCTAACAGGCTCCAGCAACGAAAAGCCTCTTCGGGGTTGTATGCAGGAGATTCACAGTTCTCGTAAATCAGAGCCAGACTATAGTTGCTAAGCTCATTCCCTTCCCCGACCGCGATCTGCAACCATCCCACCGCTTCAAGATGGTTCTCCGGTTGATAGGAAAGAAGTCGCCTGGCGAGATCGGCTGCATTCTTGGAGCCTGCGGCGTAAGCCTTGATGAACCAATCGGCCGTCTGCTGCTCATCGACTGGAACTCCCTTCCCCTCGCGGTAGGCAAAACCAAGCCATGTCATCCCACCTCCGTCACCCAGATCGGCGGCGCGGCGGAACCACTGAACTGACTCGGCGAGTTCTTCCGGCTTGCGCCCGTCGCGCCTGAGGAGAAGCCCTAAACTGACCATCGACGGCCCATGCCCAGCCATCGTCGCCTTGCGGAACCATTCCTCCGCCTGCTCCGCATCCCGCTCGACTCCACGACCACTCTGAAACGCATCACCCAACGCGTGCCAGATTTCCGGGTTGTTCGTGTCCAACTGAGTCAACATCCCGGCGACGGACCACTTCCAGGCGGCCCGGATCTCGCCGATTTTCTCACGCCATTCCTCCCAATGGTCGTCCTTGCACCCTTCCGCGCAACGACGGCAGGCACTCTGATAGGCGGCGACGTAGTAGGGAGTGCTCATTGACTGCGCATGGCTGAGCCATGTTCCTTCAGCCACTTCCGGCCCTTGTCGGATATTTCCCAGACGCCGTTCGGGCCGTCCTGTTTCATTCGACCGTCCACGTTCACCATGGTGTTCCGCGCCCATTGCGCGGAGTTCCGCCAGCGGATCTGCTTTTTCCCCGACTTGAGGCATTCATAATCCTGTGGTTTGAGAACACCCTTCATCAACTCCCCCACCCAGTCGAGCACAGCCTTCGTTTTCCCTCCGCCACCCATCTCCACCAGGACTCGCAGGATGTATGGGTAGTAGTCCGTGTGCGGGGTGATTTCGCCTTTCTTCGTTTTCCCGAAGAACCGCTTGCTGACAATTTCTTGCACCTCCGGACTGGCGTCATCGCGGAGATCCTCTAGTTCATCCCACTCCGAAACAAGCCCCTCCACCTTCTGTTGAAACCTGAGCAGTCGCTTGGCAAACTCGATCACAGAGGTAGCGGTGTCGTAATCGCCGCCCTGCATCGCTTTGGCACCCTCGTTGTGGATGCGTTGTTCCTCTTCGGCGAGTGAGTCACGTAGCAACCCGAGGGCGGTCGAAACATCGTTCTGGTCGGGCGAGTTCATCATTGTTGGCGTCTTAAGTTGGGGCTTTCCATTGGCTGGAGATGCTAAGATCGAGCAGGCGCTCGATGTGGCCGGCGGCACGAGTAATGGCGTAGAGATCAAGATCGGCGGCGCTTTCGTTGGCCTTTACAAACGAGTTCAGGTAAGGTTGCGACCGACACTCAACCCGATTGCGGTGGCAGAGAACATAGGCAACGGATTCGGCTTCGATTTCCTCGACCCGATGCGGCCTTTTCCGCTCCGTGATTCCAAGTTTCTTGTCCTCTCCCAGATGACCAAGGAAGAGATGTGCCAGTTCGTGCGCAAGCGTGACGAATGACATGTCCGCCGTATGGTTCCGATTCAGGTGGATCTCATATTTGGAATAAGCCTTTGGGTCTTTTGCTGACGTTTTCCGCACGATCTGGCCGGCGGACTGATCGCCCTTGTCAAACCATAAGAGGATGATTTCTTTAGCCATTAGCCTCTTCTCGAATGTCTCGATTCGCTGGGCGTCGATTTTCCCCTTCGCGTAAAACATGAAAGCGTCCTTTGGCAATTCCGGCCCTTCGGTATCTAGCATGTCGTAAACAAGAGCCACTGGTCCGAAAGGCCACATGGTCAGCAGCGGTCGTGCGTGCTCCTTGACAATCCGGTTGAAACGCGTCCTCCAGTCGTATTCCGAGGCGGCGTAGCGCAGGCCGGATTTCTGAATCTGAAGAAGCATGGCGTTGAAAGGCGCCATGTTCCGGAGGCGGATCGTGAAATCGAGCAGATCGAGATATTCGCGGCTCTGTTGGTAAAGCCGTGATTGGCGGAGAAGATCATCAAGCAAGGTTCGCTCCTGGGCGACATCATCAGGAAAAAGCTCTTCCTGATAACCGTACTCACGTTTTGGCTCGCTCATCGTTGCACAGAAGTTGAGTTGCTAGTGGCCCATCCTCGCCGCCTGATGTGCGAGATTATTACATGCAGCGCCACACTGGTGGAGAGCAGGCGTCCCACTTCCGGTCAAAAGCGTGGCAAAGCGCTTGAAGGAAGGCACCTTCTTCACACGATTGATGTCCGGCCATTTCTGGACGAGCTGGATTGCCTCGATCCGGTCTTCATAACGGCGGCTTTTCCCGCGGAATCCGGTGAAAACCTTGTCCAAATGCGATTTTGGATCGTCCACCTTGTTGAGATCTTTAGGCGCGGAATAGCTACACGGATGGGCAGGTTTTGATAGATGCTCCCGCACCGCACGGTCCTCCGCAATCAGCCATGTTTCCAATTCCCAGGTCAGACACAGCAAGCGGATGCGCTTGCGGATAGGCGGCTTTACTTTTCGCAAGAACGCGCGCAACAGGTTGGCTTCATCTGCACACTTCTTCGCGGGGGATCTCTCCACAGCGGTTTCTGATCCCAGACGATTAGAACCAGATCGCATTGTTCGACCTCAACCAAGGCTTCCGCACGACTCACGGCTTCCTCAGTAAGTTTTTTGCTACCCAAACAGGCGGGAAATACTTCCGGTTCTCTCCCTTTCTGACTGAGACGGCGGGCGAGACAGCGGAACACGAGTTCATCTGGGCCGCCGGTGTCGCACTCCAATACCAGCCCCAGGCGCTGAATCACTTTTCGCCCCCTTCCCGCTTGCGATAGAGACCCATGGTGTAGAGCGTTCCTGGAGCGAACCGCTCGGCCCATTGTTTAAGATGCTCGCTTTCCGTCGGACGCCGGAAAACGGGAGGCCCGCCTCCTTCCCGCTCCACGGTGACGATGTGCGAGAGACTTAGCTTGTCCAACAGGTAGGGCGAATGGGTCGTTGCTATAATTTGGCGTCCTTCCTCCTGGATCGCATAGCGGATTTCCTCCACCAGAAATCCGATGGATCGTGGGTCGAGACCGTTTTCCACTTCCTCGATGCAAAGGACCTCCGGAGCGTCTGGGTGGCGTAGGGCTGCGAGAACTGCAAGCAACCGCAGGGTGCCGCCGGAGAGAACCCAACCAGGCAGGTGGGCGTGCTTTGCTCCAATGTCTTCGGTCATGCGTAGCAGACTCCGGCTCTCCACCATATCGCGCACCGTCTCCGCCCTCAAATCCGCCACGTAGGGCAGAATGTGGCGCAGGGAATCAATCATCGCGTCAAAGCCATCCGGATCCTTTTCGAGGAAACTGAGCAAGAAAGCCGACAAGGTGGCTCCGGTGCGGCTGAGTGTGGCGTTGTTTGCACCGGCTCTCCGAATTCGGGGGCGTCCGATGGCCATTGGATCAAGGTTCAGAAACATCCAACGATCCAAACCCAAAGGGGCATCCGCGAGAACCGACTGACCGGAAACCAAAGAAAGCGTCTCATCCTCTTTCTGCCCGGCGAGCCTTCGAATGGCTGGCTCCCCAAACTTCCGCTTCCATAGCCCGGTGCGGTCCATGAGGAACGCCTCGAACTTGGTGGCGACCATTCGGGCCTTGTGAGACTCCGTATCTTCGGCAAGCCGTCCAATCCGAACGTCAGCCCTCCAGTTTCTTTTACGCCTTCCTGTTAGAAGGATTTCGAGTGGATGCGGGTAAAACTCATCACCTCTTTTCGGTTTCTCACGGTCGTGTCCCTGCCAGAGAATGTGATCCAGGTCATACCAAGGCTCCAACGCTTCATCGACACCCCAGCGAATGTAGCGATGAAAAAACTCCAGCGCCTCCAGCACGCTGCTTTTGCCAGTGCCATTGTGGCCGACAAAAACGGTTAGAGGTGTCAGCTCGATTCGGCCGCTGTCGGCGATGGCTTTGAAATTTTTGATCTGGATGCTGCGGATCATGGTGGGGATTCCGGGTTAGGCGATTAGGCGAATTTGCCAAGTTTCACAAGTTCGCGGTAGGTGTTGAGGGTTTGGGTCTTCACACTTTCGTCCACGAGGGGGAAGGTGGCGAGGATGTGCTGGAATTCTTCCTTGGTGAGGTCGTAGAGGCGCGCAACCAGCGCGTCGATCTGGGCACGCAGGGTGAGGCGGTCCTGCGGATCGGTCACGCCGTGGGTCTTGTGCGTGGCTTTCTTGCCGAAGACTTCCGTGAGCAAGTCGTCGAACTCCGGTGCAGTGCCTACCAACCGGGCGGCACGCTCGACCAAGGGACGGAAAGCGGGGTGCGTGGAGTTGAGGTGTGGGATGGGGAGTTGATAAAGGAAAAAAAGATTGAGGTTGGTTGTCATTCTCGAGCGCAAGATAAAATCCACAACAAAACTATTCAGCACAGCCATCAGGATCATGAGTTCATGACAGGAAAAACGGAGCTGGTTGTATTTTTCCTTAGTATGCCAAAATGGAAAATGAACGGAAAGCGAGTTGCCAGTGAATGAATTTGCTGGAAGCAGTCCAACTATCAAAGTTCTTTTGTTTGTATTCGATGCGATCTTTCGGATAGCAAGGCGCGGCACCTCGTAGTCATTGCGCAAGTCTTTTGGACACTTTTTCAGTCCATCGATTCTTTTGATGCGCTTGCCTCGAAAAGCCTCCCGCAAGTCAGCTTCCTTCACCCAATAGCGTGGTTCCGCGTAGCGGTGATCAAACTGCCAAATCATACCACCCTCAAAGAGTGGAAATTTCGTTGGATGATTGAGAAAGAAATCAGCAGAGCGAGTCATATTCAGCTCCTCCCCATACAATTCGAGATTCCATCCTTTGTCGTCTCCAAAAAGCAGCGGCCAGCGGAGCATCTTTTTCGATATCTCGATATCTGTCTGAACCTTGAATTCAATTACAGACACCGAGTCTGGCGATAGTTTCTTGATCAGATCCACAGGAACCAAAAGCGAATCAATCGAAGGGAACAACTGAAGATCCGTCACGTCATGTCGCATGAATGCCGCAGGAAAAGTAGTGGTTTTCCCTCCAACACGAAAAGTGAGAACTACAAATTTGAATCGGGAATCGACATTATCAAAGATTCGCTTCCGATTTTCAAAGCAAAACAAACCAGTTATTTCTGTTTGATCAAAAAGCATTAACCTAAGTTGCTTAGAACCTAAATCAGTATAAATCCCGCTTGGGATTACAATGCCGCAGTAACTGCCTTTATTGACCAATCTAAAGCAGTATTCGATGAATAGATTATAGAGATTAGGCTTATTTCCGACAGCTCTTCCATCGACAGTTGAAATTTGATTCTGATAACATTCTGCCCGTTTGAAGTATGCCCACTGATGTGGAAATCTGCTGGCGTAGTTGAGCCATTCTCCTTGAATTGTCTCGTCCTCCATCATCTTCTCACGCTGTTCTATCCATTCTTCAATTCGTAGGTTTTTTCTTTGAATTGAAGGCGCGTAGTTCTGATAAAATTCCTTTTCGTTTGTCTGAAGGACATCCCATGGGGGATTCGTGATAATGGCATCGAATCCGCCGCGATTGACGATGATCTGATCGAACTCATAGGCCCAGTGGAAGGGTTGCAGGGATTGGATGTCGGCAATCTTGAGCGGGCGTTTCTCGGGTTTGCCCTCTTTCTTTTTGGCGGCGTCCCAAGTGGCTTGCTCGTATTGGATGCCGAGGGCCTGGAACTGATCGAGCAGGAGTTGGTCGAGGATTTCGCGGGCTTCGGTCTTGAGTGCGTCAATGTCGCGCTTGAGAGCAGCAAGGTCTTTGAAGAGCGAGGTGGATTTCTTGTAGAGATCGATGCGCTCGTTCTTGCGTCGGAGGAGTTCGTCGTATTTGGCGGACTGTTTGACGGCGATGTGGGCCTGTTGTTTTTCCCTGGTGGTGGGAGCGGTGGTGGTCTCGGTGGTGAAACCGAGGGCTTCCTCGTAGGCGAGAGAGATGCGGGCTTGTTGGAGGCGCTTTTTGGAAGATGCGGGCGAGACTCCCGCGCCACCTTTGGAATCGAACTTGGATGGATCGACGTGGAGGAGACCAATGAGCGAGTTTCCCGGAAGAAGATTGAACTCGATGTTGGGGAGTGGTTCGAGTTCCGCACGCTTTTCGGCGGAGGCGACAAGGGAAAGGAAGAGGCGGAGTTTGGCAATTTCGGTGGCCTCTTCCATGAGGTCCACGCCGTAGAGGTTCTCGGTGACGATTTTCTTTTTGAGCCAGTAGGCCATGGGGGCCTTGTGCTGTTTTTTCTCCATCTCGATCCATTGGAGCACAGGAGCATGGGCCAGCGCCTCGCAGCGACCGATGAGCGCAGTGTAGAGATTGAGGAGTGTTTTGAGTGCGGCGACGAGGAAGGCACCGGAACCGCAGGCGGGGTCGAGCAGGGAAAGGCGTGGCAGGATGTCCTGGAGGACTTTCTGGCAGACCGGGCCGGTGGCGTGGAGCAACAGGTCCTCGATGGTGTCGTAGCGGCGCGGCGCGGGGAAGGCTTTCGGGGCGGCCTCGTGGAGTTTCTTCGCGGCGGCGTAGGACGCGTTCACCCGGTCGAGCACGAGCTGATGGATGGTTTGCTCGCAGAGGTAATCGGTGATTTCCGGGCGGGTATAGTAGGCACCGAATTCCTTCTGGTTGATGTATTTCTCAAAGATGTAGCCGAGGACGTCGGGATTGATCTCGCGGTCGTCGCCGCCGGGGGTGTCGTTGAGGGACCAGGAGTAGCGTGCGAAGAGGCCTTTCTTGCCGTTGACTTCCTCCCGCCCGAGCAACTCCAGAAACACATGGTCGGGGACCTTGATTTTCGAGTAGCGCTTAGAGAAGAGCGCGTCACCCTCGATGCGCGCCTCTATACCATGGGGCAGGAACAGCCCTCCGTTCAGATACGGAATATCTCCCAGCGTGACATTCGATACAGGCTCCCGTTTTTCCTCGGGTTTGGCAAATCCTTCAAAGAAGAGGTCTCGTAAAAAACAGGAGAAGAATCTGTCTTTTCCCGCCTTCATCGAAGCGGCCAGTTTCTCAGGGAGATAGTTTATATTTCCGTCTTTCCCTTTGCCGACATCGAGGAAGCGTTTGTCCTGGAGAAACCAGATGAACATCAGGCGGTTGAGCAAGACGGACGCATACCAACGGCGCTCACCTGGATCGGGGATACCCTCGATGGCATCTAGCAACTTGCCGTGTTCGTCCTGGAAGTCGCGGAAGAAGGCCTTCGTGACCGTCTCGATGTCGAGGCCGGCGCGGACACGATTGGCGGCTTCGGTGATGGGGAGGTTGCCGTCTTCATCGAGTTCTGATAGATCGACGACCAGGGAGGCGAGCTTGGACAGGAAGAGGTCGCCGGGTTGGCCTTTGAGGTAGTGGTGGCGGCGCGGGTGAATCTTCTTGCCCTCGCGCTTCATCCAGAGCCACGCGGAGCGGGTGCGTTGCTCATCGATGAAAATGAGGAGATTTTCGACGGCGTGGGGGGCTATGCGTTTCCAAAGGGCCTGCTGGGTTTTCGCGTCGGGGAACGGGGTATCGGCATCTGCGGCCGCGACTTCCAAGACGCGGAAGCCAGAGAGCTGGGAGATCTCGGTGACTGTCCATTTCGAGCCGTCGTGGTCAAAGGACATGGGTTTCCGCATGTCCGGATAGCTCCAACCGAGGTCCTCGACGAAGAGATCGGCAAAGCGGAAAGACTGGAGGTGCTTCCGGGCAGAACGTGGATCGAGTTTGGCGGTCATGTGGTGTTAATCGTATAGACCGAGCGAGCACAGAATGCGTGGATCGCGGCGCGGTTCGTCGTGGAGATTGACGACGACAAGTCGGTCGTCGCGGTGGAGCTGGGTGACGAGAGCGGCGAGATCGTCGTCGGAGATGTTGGTGCGGAGTTGGCGGTTGAGTTTGTCCACGGCCTCTGTGGTAAGCGGGTAGTCGTAGATCGCTTGAATGGCGGCGCGGACCAAGTCTGTGACGAAGAGGTCGTCAGCGCGGTGGCGCAAGTAATCATCGAGTCGCTCATAGGCACGGTAGCGGGCACCGCGGCGGGAGCCGAGACTGCCGGCCTGGACGTCACGGCGCTCCTCCTCGATGATCTCGGTGGCCCGGGCGACGAGCGGGTGATGGTCCGCCCGCCGGGGCAGGGCCGGCTCGCTTGGATCGCATTTCGCCTGGCGGAAGATCCGGACGGGAGATTCGGACACCGTTTTGCCATCGGCATCGATCCACAGCATGGCGTCGTGATCCTGCGGGGTGCGGATGTAGGTCAAAACGCCGGGCGGGGAGAGTTCGATGGGTTTGTCTGCGGGGGGGGTGTGCCGCTTGGTGGCGAACACCACGTCCGGCAGAGATTCCACGGCGCGACGGAGTTCCGGGTTGTCCTTGGTCGCTTGCGCCCAGGCCTCGTAGGCCTCGGAGGTGAGGTCCACCTCGTCGTCTTCGGGTTCGTCGAGAATGCCGGATTTCTCATCATAGAGATTTCGAAGGGCATCCTCGTCGTAGGGTGTTTGGTCTTCGAAGAAGCTTTCGTCCGAGCCGACCACTTCCTCGTTTTCCCGGAGGCGATCCGAGAGGCGGCGGCGAAGGCGGATGATGTTTTCCACGCCGTCGGCGGGAAGGAATGAGTAGCAGTGGATCGTGTCCCGCTTCTGGCCGATACGATCCACGCGCCCGGCGCGCTGGATGAGGCGGATGATGGCCCAGGGAAGATCATAGTTAATCACGCGGCCTGCGTCCTGAAGGTTCTGGCCTTCGGAAAGAACATCGGTGGCGATGAGGATGCGCGACTGCTTTGAGGGTGGGAAGTCTCTGAGCTTGTCGTTCGACTCGGGCGAGAAACGCCAGGCCTGTTTCGCAGGGTCTTCCGATCCGCCGGTGACGCAATCGACACCATCGATTCCCGTCTGACGGATCGCTTCGGTAAGATAGATCGCCGTGTCGGCGAATTGGGTGAAGAGCAGGTATTTTTCGCCTCGTTCGGCATCGCGGAGAAGGCGGATCAGGGATTGTAGCTTGTAGTCTTTCGCGGCTGGGATTTCGCCGGTATCAGAGAGGAGTTGGCGAAGGGATTCCGAGTCGGTGCGCAGGTCCTGAACCAGAGTTCTCTTGAAGACATCGGTGCGCAGCCACTTGTAGCGCTTGGTATGATGGTTGGAGATTGCCTTGTAGATCGAGGCCGCTTCGGAACGGTAGTGGGATTCGTCCCATTGGCCGAGCGGAGGCAGTGCCTGTTCTTCGTCTTCCAGGTCGAGTTCGCCATCCCCAAAATCATGAAGTCTTGTGTCGAGCAAGGCGGCATCCTGCTGCCCGATGGGCAGGGGCAGCTTGTTTTCAAGGGCGTGGATCTCGATGTGGTTGCGCAAGATGTGGCGGTGGATAGAGAGAAGGAAAGCATGGGCGGAGCTTTCCAAACGCTTGAATAGATTGGTGCGGCAGAAGCCCTTCATACGTGGACCGGCGCGAGAAAGATCATCGAGGATCTTGGTCTCGGCACCTGAAAGGCCGGCTGGTAGTTTGTCTGGCGGATGTTTGTAGAGACTACGACCGTATCGAGGCAGACGCAGCGCGTTGATCACGCCGACGACTTCGTCTCGCATAAGCTGGGCACAGGGATCTCCAGCATCGTCAGGATCGGATCGAAAGGTCACCGAGACTGGCTTTCGAAATGGGAAATACATGCGCTGGCCACTGGACAGCGTGAGATAGTGGCGTTGGTTGCGTTCGTCGAACTCGGCATAGTTCTTGATGATGAACGAACGCGTGCGGCGGACGAGGAACAGGCGCATCAGCTCGCGCCAATCATCGGGATGGAGACTCTGCTCGAATGCAGCAAGAGACGAAACAGGCGTGTTGGGATTTGCCAGGGCGAAACGCGACTCTGTGATTTCCCGAAGAAGCGCTTCAGGACGAATGCCCACGTCATGTTGCTCATTCATGAAGAGGCGCAATTGAGCACCTAGATCGAGGTAGGTCTTGTTATATGGAGTGGCGGAAAGCAGAATGACCTTACAATCGTTTCGAGCGATGTAGTCCTGAATGGCCTGATAGATTTTTCCCTCCCGGTTGCGAAAGTTGTGTGATTCGTCCACGATGACCAAGCGGTAGCGGACGAGGTTCGGAAGGTCGCGCTGGGCCACGCTTTGCGACATGACCTTCGGAGCACGCAGTCCGAAGCGATGGGCGTAGTCCTCCCACATCTTGGTGAGGTTCTTCGGACACAGGATGAGAGTTTCAAGCATCTGGTCGTCGCCGAGAACGCGTGCGATGGCGGCTGCGATGCGGGTTTTCCCAAGTCCAACCACATCCCCGACCATGACGCCGCGATGTTTGTTGATTTTCCGGCACGACATTTGAACGGCCTTTTCCTGAAATTCCAAAAGCTGATGGCGGATCTCGGAAGGCACGCGGAATTCCTTGATGCCGTCCCGGGCATCCTGGGAGAGATGCCACGCCATTTTGAGATAGACGTGGTAGGGAGGGAGCAGTCGTTCACCGGCCCAACTTTCCTCAATGACTTCGATGAGATCCTCGGAAATGTCGAGACAGCGGGAATCGTCCCAGCGGTCGAGAAACCACTGGTGGAGTTTGGCGGAAGCATCGCCATCCAGGATGTCCACATTCAGTTCACCCTGCCCTTTGAGACCCGCCATGGTGAGGTTGCTGCTTCCGAGATAGGCAATGATCGGGTTGAAGTTGTCGGCGCGGTGGGCGAGGTAGAGCTTGGCATGGAGCGCGTGTTTCAAGAACAACTTCACGACGAGACGCTTTTCCCGGAGCTGCTTGACCAACCGTTTTAGACCGAACTCATCTTGGTCGGTCGGATAACCGAGTGTGAGCTGTTTCCTGAATTCCTTTGCGGCTTCCTTCCGGAGCTTTGCAAGCTGGCCCAAATCGGGGGGGCGGTCTGCCGAATCGGTGAGCCATGCACGCAGTTGCTCTTGGGGGAGCCGCTGCATGCCCACCAACAGGCGGCATGGCGGAGGTTCTTCGGCGCTCAGTGGGAGTGTCCAAGCATTCACCACCGAGTCGATGCATCGCCATCCCCGGAGATTGAAGTAGCCCACGCAAAAATCGCCTCGTTGCGCGACCTTGAGGGCGTCGTTCAATCCGTTTCCAGCGTCGTTTTCGAGGAAAGGATTATCAATGTTGTCGAATACGTTTGGCACTGGTCACGAATTAGTGGGCACTTGGTAGGCGCTGGATTGATTTGGACGTGGCTGCGGCACGCACTTGAACTCGGGCCCTGCCAAAGACCCGACGACAGCAGCAAACCCCGAACCCCTTAAACATGGGGGCGAGCATTATCCCGTTGCCGCCCCGCCCGCAAGCGCCATTCGTTAGCAATTCCGGATTATTTCACTGGTTTTTCGCTGCGTCACCGGGGCTTCTGTCGGGAGATTCCAGCCTCAAGGTCGGGATGCAAGCTGACTTGGAACAGCGGGATGAACGCCCCGCGCAGCTTTTTGAACGGGTCCCCCGGGAGCGGAACGAGCGATTGAAGCAGTTGTCTTAAACGACGGAACTCCCTGCTAACCCGCTCATATTCAAGGGAACCGAGCGGCGGGTTTCGCCACTCACCGTCGGCGGCTAGGCGCATCAGCATGCCGAGGGCGTGGTCCGCCGTCACTTGAACATTCGGCGGGAAATGGTCTTCGGGACCGAAGATAAGCCTGTCACCATTTGAGGGCCCGGGCCAAGCGACGACAAGCAGGGAATGCCGCAAGGCACCCTTGACCAACGCGACCGGATTCAAGCGCAGGCTTGGCTCGAAGAGAATTTCAAGGTGATCCAGGTGATGCATGCGGTTCTGGAACGTGATGTGGCGGCAGGACGGTGGCGATCACCCGACTGGCTGGCGAGCGGGCCGCCATTGGCGCGGACTGTGGCACGCACTGGTGCCGGAGCCCTTCCGCAGGCCCGATTAGAGCAGAAGTCCCTGAACTCGGTAGGCACGGGCGGAGCATGATCCCGTTACGGCCTCGCCCGCAAGCGCCATTCGTTAGTATTGCCGGCCTATTTCACCGGTTGTTAGTCGCACCACCGGGCCGTCCGGCGGGTGAATCCTGCTAGGAAGTCGGCCGCCACCTCAATAGCCGTCCATGCGATTGACGGTGCAGATCTTGACCCTGGCGGGACCGTGGCCGATCTCCACGACACTGCTGCGGTGTTTGCGTTGCCGGGTCATGCAACCCGTGCGACGTGTCAACTTTTCCGGAATCCGTGCTGGAAGACCTGTCGCGGTTCTCCCTGAACTATC
>JAPLUI010000290.1 GCA_026397725.1 Verrucomicrobiota bacterium
AAAATCATGAAGAACTGGAATTGTGCTCCCGTTATCGGGAATTATGATCTTTTCTTCCATCATTTTACCCTCCATCATTTTACCTAATTTCTGAATGATCAAACTTCTAACGCCATGTTTATTTATTTACGGCTCCTAACGGCTCTCCTTCAGTTCGCGCCGCCAGGTACGGGGCATTCCCAACAAGCGACTTCGTGGCCGGAGGCCGTTTGCTAGCCCACGGTGAAACGATAGTATCCCGATCCGACCTGATAGATCGCCGCGCCGTCTTCCAGGCCCAGGAACTTCACGCCTGCGGATGTCGCCACCGGATTACCCGACTCGCGGATGGCTGCGGGATCGGACGCCGGGACATGCACCGTGGCCGTGGTGTTGAGCGGAATCGTGACCTCCATGGTCAGAGTGGAACCTTCGCGCTGCCAATTGCAGACGATGCGGCCGTGCAGCGAATCGTGATGCGCCCGCACCCAGGTCAGGTCGCCTGCAAGTCGCGGCCTGATGATGATCCGCTTGAAACCCGGCCCCTCGGGATCAGTGTCGATTCCCGCCAGCACCTTGAAGAACCAGGCGGAGATGTCGCCGAGCATCACATGATTGTGGGTGCCGACATCGGCATTCCAGCCTTCCCAGAGGGTTGTCGCACCCTGCCTGACCATGTCGCCCCAGCTTGGCCACGTCGGCTGCGCCGCCAGTTGGTAGGCGAGATCAACCTGCCCGTTGTCGGCCAGCGCGTGAAGAACGGATTTGGCTCCGAGGATGCCACAGTCGAGGTGCTGGTCGTTCCGCACGACGTTGGCCGCGAGATTTCTCACAACCGTCTCAAGCTCCGGCGCCTCCACCAGCCCATGATAGAGCGCGCAGGAGTCGGCCGTCTGGGTGCCGCCGCAGTATTGCCCGGTGTCTGGATCGAAGAATCTGCGGTTGAAGGCCTGCCTGACCGCGGCGGCAAGCTGCGCGTATTTCACCTCATCCGCATGCCGACCCAGGATCTCCGCAATTCGCGAAAGAATCAAAGCATCGGTGTAATAGTAAGCGGTGGAGGTGAGATCCACCGGGGTCTCGGTCTTCGCCGGGAACCAGTCACCCATGCCTTGGCCGTTGATGCCGTCCGGCGAGGATTCCGTTAGATAGTCCACATACCGTTGCATGATCTCGTAATGCTCCGCCAGAATGCGGACATCACCGCGATATTGGTACATGTACCATGGGATCAGGACCAAGGCGGAACACCAGGCCGGACCGCCCCAGCGCTCATACCCCCAACCGCCCGTGGGGATGATGCCGGGCAGTTCCCCACTTGGACGCTGCTCATCCGCGAAATCGCGCAGCCATTCGGTGAACACGGCCATCGGATCGAAATTATACAGGCCGGTGGCACCCGCAATATGGGCATCGCCCGTCCAACCGATTTTCTCCCGATGGGGACAGTCCGTCGGATAGCCGTGGAAGTTGTTGAGATACGACCAGCGGTTGCAGTGTTGAATTCTGTTCAGCAGTGCATTGGAGCATTCGAAGCCGCCTGCGTTCGCAACGTCGGTGTGCATTACCAGGCCCACCAGGTTTTCGAGTGTCGGCTCACCCGGGAAGCCCGTCACCTGCACATATTGGAACCCGTAATACATGAACCGCGCCTGCCAGGTTTCCGTGCCTCCGCCCTGGAGGATGTAATGTTCCGTCTGGAACTCGCCGGACTCGCAGAACGTATCGATATTCGTCGGATCCAGCGTGCCGTCGGGATGTAACAATTCCGCATACTGCATCTTCACCGCCGTGCCGGCCGGCCCCGTCACCGTCAGCCGCGCCGCGCCGGCCAGGTTCTGGCCCAGATCATAGATATAGACTCCCGGCTTCGGTTGAGTTAAGCTGATGGGTTTGATCACTTCAACGATGCGAATCGGCTCGATCATCTGGGCGACAAGTCTGCCCTTTGGCGCGTCAACCACCTTTGCCGCGGCCCAAGCTGAATCGTCATAGCCCGCCGTGTCCCAGCCGTCCTTCACCAACCGCGCGTCATACACTTCCCCGTTGAGCATGCCGTCGAAGCGCACCGCGCCGGTGGCATGTTGCCACGACCCGTCGCTCACGACGGCCTGCGTGGAGCCGTCCGCATATTCAATCTCGAGCTGGAACAGCAGTCGCGGCTTGTCACGCCAGGGAGCCTCGTCAAAATGCCAGGGGTTTTTCACATGGTAGTTGTACCACCCGTTGCCGAGCATCACGCCGACCGCGTTCGCCCCTGCCCTGACCTGTGCCGTGACATCATAAGTCACGTAGAGAACGCGGCGGTCATACCGCGTGAATTTGGGGTCAAGCACGCGGTCTCCGACTTTTCGACCGTTGAGTGAAAGTTCATAATAGCCCAAGCCGCTGATATATGCCGTAACCCTGGTGATTGATCTTTCCAGTGCAAACGCTTTCCGGAGCAGCGGCGCTGGCTCCACCATGGCAGCGGTGGGCGAGCCGATCCATTGGGCGCTCCAGTCGTCCTGAGCGAGCAGGCCCATCGACCAGTGGGCCGCCTCGCTCCAGGCGGAGGCGGCGGCGGGGTTCGGGGGAGCGCAGCTCGTGACCCATACCTTCACTTTCCAGAAACACCGCATGCGGGATTGCAGCGGCACTCCATCATATTCGATGAAAGTGGATTGGTCCGAGCACACTTCTCCGCTGTCCCAGAGATCACCTCTGTCTTGAGCCAGCAGTTCGGGAGAGGACGCGACCAGCATCCGGTAGGCGGTCTGCTGCTGGCCTCTGACCTCTGACTTCCGACTTCTCTCTTCGACCAGCCAGCTCAGCCTCGGCCGGGTCACATCAATGCCTAGCGGATTCTCCAGGTGTTCGCAACGAAGCCGCTGCGGCTGCATTGCCCATGATTGGTGTGTTGTCTTTGACATGAATCTTCGTGATTACCCGCGCTGCGGCACTTGAATGATGACTGATGAAATGTCAGGCTGGCGCTGCTTACGGCAACTGGACCAGCGTGTGATTCATGGCCGGAGCCGTGGCCGGCCACACGAGTTGCTGGCCCTCGACCGTCTTGGCACGCACGTAGTACTCCGCACCCGCCTCGGGAGTAAGCGGCAACGTCACCGCAAAAACACCCCTGGCCACATGCCGCAAGGAAATTGCTTTGAATTCGCCCTCGCCCAACGTACGCCAGCGAAGCTCCACCTCGGTTGGCAGTTCGTTGTCGAGCACCATCACCTTGAGGGTTGGCGTTTCACCCTTGGCAACCACCGTGCGTGCGGTCGGCACGATGATACGCGCTGCGCCCTGGTAGCGGGAAGAGACCTGTGCGTTTCCTGGCAGCGGTTCACCCAGCGCGCCAGCCAGCGCCTCGTCATACCCTTCCACCAGTTTCAGCGCGCCGCGCGTGCTCTGTTCCAGGTTTGCGATGGTTCCCAACTCGCCAGGAGTATCAGTCACCGCGAGCAGATAGGTCATCATCGTCTCCCAGGTGCGGGCCAGCCGCACCCGCACTGGCAGCGCTCCGCTGCGTGCCAGCTCCTTCCTGCGTGCGGCATCATGCTCCGCCTTAACCTGCTCCATGGCAAGGTCGAGCGCACCACGCGTGCAGGCAACTTCGTCAAGGGCACGCACATAGCGAAACGTGTTGAGCCAGTAATCGAAGCGATCGCGAGCGCCTGCGCCTTTCACCCGGTCGCGCAAGGCGGCCAGCTCAGCCACGAACGCGTAGCGGGTGGAGGCCTGTGCCCACGGTTCCCGGTTCGCGACGATCGCACCGGGTCCATAGAGCCAGGTATTGGGACGCGGCAGCGTCGCCCGCCCCTGGCTCACCTCGTAGGCACCGTTATCGCCATCGAAGCGGGCGAGGAAACCCGCCATTTCCGCAGCCACCTCGGGACCGAACCACGCGGCGCTCAGGTCCGCGTAAAAATCGGCGCAGGGCAGATCGCGTTTTCGCTTCGGCAGCGGCGCCAACTCGCCGCCTGAAACTGGCTTCGCGGCAGGTTTACCGACCTCCGGATTCCAACCGTCCTGCGACCAAGCCGCCCGTGCCAGCGCCGACACGTTCGGTGCCAGGACCTTGGTGCGCCAGTGGATGCCCAGCAGTCCGGAGCAACCATAAGCCAGTGCGTCGGCGGCATCGCGGCGCATGCGGCCGGCCCAGAGCTGGGGCAGGACCATCGCGCTGTCATCTTCCAGCCAGGGAATCGCCCAGGTCGGCCGACCCTTGATGCGGACAAACTCGGGGTCCACCCAGTTGAACCCGATGTTCCGGTTGATACAACTCATCACCGCGTCCTTGGGAAGCAGGTTGTCAAATAACCCGCGGTCATGTTTCGGTCCCAGTTCCCAGCCGCAGGTGCCGAAGCCGAACGGATTGCCCACCTTTTTCAGCGCCGCCATCGCGGTGTTGATATCACGCGTGCTCGCCTCGACCTCCGCCTGCGTCGCGCCACGCCATGTCCAGGCTTCCGGCGTCCACAGCCAGTAGTGATCGATCGGATAGGCGCGGGCAATGCGGGTGAACATGCCCTCGTACACCACTTGCCGCACCTCCGTTTGGTTCGGGTCCAGGCCCTTCTCGCGCAAGCGAGCCTGGACCGACTGTGGAATGTTCAACGGAGCCTCGGTCCCGATGCAGATCTTCACACCCAGGTGCCGACCATACCCGAAGGCCTCGCGGAACATGCCGGCCGCGCGTTCGAACACCTCGTTGCAGCCTTCCGGACTCTGCGGCCTGGGCCGATGTCCGCGCGTAACCGATGGCCCGTAGTCATCCTCCGCAAACAGCCGACCGGCGCCAGCCGCGAAATTGCTAGTGGGCACGGCAGCATATCCCCAAGCGCCACCCATGGTGCTGGCCCAGAGCGCAGGCGGACTGCACGCAACCTTCCCGGCAGCGTCCACATCATCCGGATGCCCGATCCAGACTAACGGCTCTGGTCCGACGCCGCCTTCAGGGTAGCAATGCAGGGCCATGAGGTTCATGCGCAGCTTGACCAACTGGGTGAAATGCGCCTTGTAGTCATCAACTTCCCACCAGTCCGGCCCCTCGGTGAAATCGTGGAACGGCAGAATCCCGCGCGTCTCGAACAATGGCGCGTGCGTCTCGTCGAGGTCCGGCAGCACGAAGCGGATCCGCTCGTCTGGCACCACGTCGCCGTGCAGATAGAACCGCACCCCCAGCGTCTCGGCGAAATGGTAAGCCGCATAAAGGACCGCCACCTCGCTACCTCCGGTTAGATCCAGGATTCTGCCGCTGGCGGCTCCGCCCACCGTCTTCATACGATAGGCCTGCGGACCCAGCCCCTGGTCGATCAGCAGCCGGATGGCATCCTGCCCCGGAGCCACCGTCGCACGGACCGGCAAGCGCTCGCCGCTGCGCAAATACACATAACGATGCACCTCGCGGGCGGCCAACCGGACCAGCGGGGTGGCCTCCGGCGCCACCACGATCACTGCCTCCGCGGCAAGGCCGCACGGCGCGATTGCCAGCCATGCCAGCCAGCAGACACCCGCTAACCATGCCCCGGCTGAACCCATGGCAACTTCATTTCCGCGTCGAGACACCAACATTGGCTTGGCAGGTTGGCGGGCGGGCAGGCTACCGCCCTTGGTTGATTCTCCCAAGGGAGGGAGAAAACCAACGAGAGGGATCTGGAAATGGCTGGGCACCACCATGCTGGCGACTTGTCGTGAGGGGTGGGGGAGATTGTTATTCGGGGACGCAAGACTGCTTCGTTCAAGGACCGGAGGCAACAGCAAAGACATGGATTCGGGAAACTGACCGTCACCGGCGGACTTGGGCACAGGCAGTACAAGAAAAGCCGGTGGGAATTTGGCTCGGTCGTGGCGCTGATGAAAGTCATTTCCGCCTGTAAGGAGAACTTACAGGTTGGCAGCCGGGCCCGTCCGCTGGTTGCCGAGCCGGTGGAGCGGTCCTGACCTGTGCCTCAGGCGCAGGCGAAAGAATGGAGTGCGGTGGGAAGGGCGCAGCCCGCCACACCGCTTTGGCTCAGCCGGGAGAGCTGCGGGGTTCTCATGAGGTGCTGTCCGTCTCGCGGGTGGTCACGCCGCTCTCGAGTCACTTGGCTCCGATGGTGCCCGTTAAGGAGCGACGACATTCCTGTCGTCGGGTGGAAGGATCGCCCGTGAGCAGAGCCTTGGGCACGCACTCACCGGCCACGCTTCCTCAACCACCACAAGAATGTGGTGGCTCCTTATCGCGCCCACGTTACTCCAGAATGTGGTGGCTCCTTATCGCGCCCACGTTACTCCCGGTTCTACACCCGCCCGCCGGGTTCTTTGCTGAGAACGGGAACGCCGAATCCTGGTGACGAACCGGACCATTGATCGGCCGCAGCGGGCGTCGGGACTTAGCCACAGCGGTGTGGCGCTGCGCTTCCCACCGCAGTCCATACCTGCACCGCGCAGGTGCAAGCGAATGTATGGAGTGCGGTGGGAAGGGCGCAGCCCGCCACACCGCTTTGGCTCAGCCGGGAGAGCTGCGGCTACGCCATTCTTCACGCCGAAGATTTCAACATTCAACATTCAACTTCCAACATTCAATGATCAAGTAAGAGCAAGACCTACCCCCGCAGCGGCACGGCTGCCACCCGAAAACCCATGACCCCGCCAGATGTGGCTCCTGCTTGAAGATGTTTTCACCACGGATTTCACGGGCACCCGAGGGGGGACCCAGAGGATTGAACTGCTGCCACCAATCGGGGTTGTACCAGTCATACCAATCCCAGCACCACTCATACACGTTGCCAGCCATCTCATACAACCCGCAACCATTGGGAGCGAAACTCCCCACCGGCGAGGTGTATGGTTCGGCTCCCGTGGCGTAAGTCGGATGAAAGCCGCGTGTCGGACTCACGTCGTAGCTTTCATTGTTCGTGGTGCCGTTGTCAGTGTTTACGTAGTAATTCGCCTGGCTGTGGGAGATGGTGTCTCCCCACGGGAAGCGCTTCCCGCTGAGGCTGCCCCGCGCCGCCTTCTCCCACTCCATCTCCGTCGGCAGACGATACCCGCTGGCAGCCCAGTAGAACTCCACCGCACTATCAAGATGCTGCATAAAGGTCGTCCGGTACACCTCCCCGGAAAGCCTGTAACAAGGAGTCAGCCCCTCCCTCTCGCTGCGCGCATTGCACCATTTCACCGTGTCATACCAGGTGATGTTTTGCACCGGGTGGTTGCTCGCCTTGCCCGCGCCAGCGCTCAAATCCGAGTAACCGTGGGTCAAGCCCCACGTCCTAACATCGTCCCACTGCGCTTTCGTCACCAAATACTTCTCCATGAGAAACGCGCTCACGTAAACAACCCCCCCCATCAACTCACCCGCCGGGATCAGGGCGAAGCCCGTCGGGCCCGGCGGCGGCGTGTTCTGGGCACGCACCAGGAAGAGCACGTTGTCCGAAATCTGCCCCCGCCCAGTCCGTCCCGGCGTTCCAGGTCACAGCCGGTTGGTTCCCGCCGTCACCCCGGCGCCCACATGCCCGCTGACCGTCGTCACCGGCAGCGTCCAGGTTGATCCGCCGTCCAGCGAGCCCCACAACCTCACCGTGTAGGGCGGGTTGCCGCCGCTGATGTCGTAATACACATCCACCAGCCGCGTCCCCGTCCGCTGCGAGGTCCGGCCCTGGCTCACGGACAACGGGAACGCCTGAGCGGAAAAAACGGCTGACGACAAGACCGCCAGCGCGAGGCAAGCGGGACGGAAGAACGGGAGTTTGGTGGGCTGAGTTATGGCGGAGTCGATGGGCTGGAGTTTCAAAAAAGTGCGGTGGATGATTGGGCGAGGGCTCTCTCTAACAAATCGGACACCTGGAGTTCCCGGGCGGATTCGCGCAATTGGCGCAGGTCAAGCTGGCCGCCGTTCACGCGGAGCACGCCGAGGATGTCGCCCCACTGGCGTTCTGACAATTCGCCGCCCACCTGGAACCATTCCAACTTGGCCGCGATGATGTCTTCCGCGGAACAGACCGGGATTTCAATGCCGCTGCCGTCGGCAATTGGCACCCGCACGGCCCGAGCGAACTGGCAGGCCTCGAAATTGCGGCGCTTCGGCACGAACACATCCACTTTCAGCGCGGTATCGAAGTGAATGAGATTGAAGCAGGAACGCTGGGTGATCGCGTCCCGAATCGCCGTTTCGTCAGCGTACCAGGCCTCCCCCAGCGCTCGCAACATCGGGGTCACATGCTCAGGGGCCAAATCAGCCACAATATCCGCATCCAGGGTGGCGCGGGGGATTCCCAACAGGGAACTGGCGAGCGAGCCACCCAGAAACCAGCGCACACCCAGATCATCGAGAACCCGGGTCGCGAGCAACGCGGTTTGGAGGGTTTCATCCATGGCTGTCGAGGGGGCCATATACCTTCAATGCCAGTTCCGGTCCGAGCCAGCGTTCCGCGAATAGCCGGCGCTGCCGCAGTGCGGTGGCCGCCCCGGATTCCTCCGCCACTCTGGCCCGGATCAAGGTGCGGAGGGAAGCCGTCCATCCCGCAGCCAGTGCCAATCTTCGCGCGGGAGACATCGCCCGCAGAATACGGAGACGCACGGCTTCGGCTTGGGGCTGGCTGTCATTCATGGGCTAGGACTTCAAGATGCCCAAAGCGGCCCTTCTTGGCAAGCGCATAAGTCGCGCGTTCTTTTTGGCTTTTTGGCGCAAGCTGCCGCTCAAAGGCGCGGGTAGAAATCCATGGTTCTGCCAAGATGGCAAAAGTGCCGAAGTTTGGCCGACCTTCGTCACAACCCCTTGAAGAACGCCGCGTGGGGATCGGGGCCGGTGCTGGGTTTGGGCTGGGCTTTCCTCTCGGCGGTGTCGTGTTGGATCTTGTCGAGCATGGCCTTGCGCAGGTTGCGTTCGCGATGGTGGGCGAGCATGAGGGCGCGGTCCATGTCCGGGGCGGCGAAGAAGGCGGAGGGGGTGAGGTGCCAGAGGATGGCGGTTTCCATGGCGAGGTAGTGGGCGTCCTCGCCATCGAGTTGGCGGACTATCTCCGCTTCTGCGCCGGCGGGTTTGGTTTTGGCGAAGGCCCGCAGCCGGGGGAAGGCGGCGAGGCGGCGCTCGTAAGAAAATCCGCCGGGTCGCCCTGGGCGTAGGTCAGGTTCCGGATTTCCCCGGCCGGGAACTTGACGAGGCGGGCGGGCATGGCGTCGAGGAGCGCGGTGGTCTTGGCGGTGTCGGCGGTCCCCGGGGTGTCCGCCTGCAAGCCAGCGACGCCCCTGAGGACGACAAACGCCGACTGGCGGTCCCGGCAAGGGCGGAGCTTGGCCAAAAAGGCGGGGTTCTCTAATGAATTTGAACAGAAGGAAACGGAGAGAACGGAGGATCAATCAAATTCACGGCCCCGTAAAGAAATTGACAAGATGTTATGAATGCGAAGAGAAGATTGAAGAGTTACGGTAAAATGATGATGTGGCAAAATGATGGAAGAAAAGATCAAGGATTCTGGGCCTGATTTTGGTTAAAGAAAGCCGCTGAAACATTTCCCCTGCACCTTCAGGATCAGCGCGGTTTTCGAGGGTGCTCCCTGGTCACCAGTTCAAAGGGGATGAAGGTCTCTTTCGCATAAGGTTCGTGGCGGGCGATTTTCACGGCAAGCGCCACCGCCGTGCCGCCCTGGCCCCGCGCATCCTGGAACACGGTCGCGTCGAGCCGGCCGTCCTGCACCGCCTGCACGGCGTCGGCAATCGCATCGACGCTGGCGACGAGCACCTGGTCCTTGAGCTTGGCGCGTTCCAGTGCCAGCAAGGCCCCCATGCCCATTTCGTCATTCTGCGCGAACACGGCGTTGAGCTTGGTGCCGTGGGCTTGAATCCAGTTTTCCATCAGGCTCATCGCCTTCGCCCGGTCCCACTCGGCGGTCTGGCAGGCCAGCAGCTTCAAGCCGGGATACTTGGCCAGGACTTCACGGGCACCCAGATCGCGCTGCAACTGCGCGGCCTGCCCCATGAACCCCTGCATCATCACCACATTGCCCTGCCCGTTCATGCGCGTGGCGAGGTATTCCATGGCCAGCCGCGCCGATTCCTCGTCGTGCGATCCGACAAACGCCGTGGGGACCGAGCGGGTCGCGGAATTCAGGTTGATGATCGGAATGCCGGCGGCCAGCGCCTTGTCCACCGCAGGCGAACTCGCGTCCACCTCGCACGGATTGAGGATGATGACGTCCACCCGTTGCGCAATGAAGCCCTCCACCTGCTGGATCTGACGCTCGGCGCTGCGCTGGGCGTCGTTCACTATCAACCTGACCCCCAACTCGCCGGCCTGCGCCGCCATCGCCTCGTTGAGCATCACGATGAACTCGCTGGACAGGTTCAGCAGTGAGACGCCGACGACCACCTGCTTGGCTCCTGCCGGTGCCTGCTCCCGCCGCTGGCAGCCGCCCAACGCGGTGACCGCCAAGATGCCAATAATCAGTTTGTGTGCTATATGGTTCATGATTTTTCCCGGTTGCGATCAAGCCATACGGCACCGACGATGATGACGCCCTTGACGATCGCCTGATAGTATGAGGACACGTTCATCAGATCAAGTCCGTTGTTGATCACGCCCACGAGGAGGGCCCCCAGCAGCGTCCCTCCCACACTGCCCACGCCGCCGGACAAACTGGTGCCGCCGATCACCACCGCTGCGATCGCGTCGAGTTCATAGCCGACCCCCGCGTTCGGTTGTCCCGTGGTGACGCGTGCCGCCAGCACCACGCCGGCCACCCCCGCCAACGCGCCGCACGCCGTGTAGGCGATCATCCTGATCGCGCCCACATTGATGCCCGACGCCCGCGCGGCCTCGGCGTTGCCACCGACCGCATAGAGATAGCGGCCGAGCCGGAACCTGTTCAGAACCACGAAGGTGACCAGCGCGAGCACCGCCAAAATGAGCGCCGGAACGGGCACCCTCCCGACATCCCCACCCAGCCGGGTGAACGCAGCACTCAAATTGGAAACCGGCCGGCCGTTGGAGGCCACCAGGGCCAAGCCGCGGGCGGCGCTCATCATCCCGAGCGTCGCTATGAACGACGGCACTTTGCCGCCGGTCACCAGCAGGCCGTTGGTCGCCCCGCAGAGCGCGCCGGCCGCCACCCCGAGCGCCACCGGCACCGCAACCGGATACTGGCCGGGATGGGCCAGGCTGGCCGCCACCACGCCGGCCAGCGCCACCACCGAGCCGAGCGAGAGGTCCACGCCGCCGGTCAGCAGCACCAGTGTCACGCCGACGGCGAGGATTCCGTTGATGGAAATCTGGCGGGCCACGTTGAGCAGGTTCGGCACCGTTAGAAATCCCGGATGGGCAAACGACAACACCGCGCCAATGGCCACCAGCGCGATGGCCAGCCCCCAGGATTTCAGCAAGGTTGTTAGAATTCCGCTGGCCCCGGTGCCGGGTGAATGGTTATCTATCATAATGGCATGGCCAAGTTCATGATTTCCTCCTGCGAGGTGTGGAGCGGATTCAACTCGGCGGTGAGCGTGCCTTGCCGCATGACGAGCAAGCGGTCGCTCAATGCCAGCAGCTCCGGCAATTCCGAGGAGACCAGCAGGATGGCCTTGCCGGAGCGGGCGAGCCGGCTGATGAGCGCATGGATTTCCGCCTTGGCCCCGACATCGATGCCGCGGGTGGGTTCGTCGAGGATCAGGATTTCCGGCTCCGTCAGCAGCGCCTTGGCAATGACCACCTTCTGCTGGTTGCCACCACTCAGGTTGACCACCGGCTGCTTGCGGTCCGCCACTTTTAGCGAAAACTTGCGGATCTGTGCATCGGCCACGGCGGTTTCGGCACGGCGGTCGATGAACCGGGTCCGCAGGCTGGAGAGGGTGAGGTTTTGTTGGACCGACATGAGCGGCACCAAGCCGAAGCGTTTGCGGTCCTCGCTGACCAGCGCGATGCCCGCCTTGAGCGCGTCCGCCGGACTGGCGATGCGCACGCGTTTTCCCGCCACCCGGATCTCGCCGGTGGGTGCCGGCGCCAGCCCGCAAATCGCATTGGCCAGCTCGGTCCGGCCGGCTCCCATCAAGCCGCCCACGCCGAGGATCTCGCCGCGCCGCAGGCTGAAACTGACGTCGCGGAACCGGCCCGGCCGGGTCAGGCCACGGACTTCTAACAAAGTTGCACCGGGGGTGCCCGGCGCGGCCACGCGCAGGGTCGGCTCGCGGCCGACCATGAGGCGGATGAGTTCCCGCTCGTCGAGTTCGGCGGCGGGTCGGGTCGCCACCTGGCGGCCGTCACGCAGCACGGTGATGGTGTCGGCGATGCGGAAGATTTCGTCCATCTTGTGCGAGATATAGATCACGGCCACGCCGCGTTGCTGGAGATCGCGGATCACGTCGAAGAGTGCCGCCACCTCGCGTTCCGAGAGTGCGGTGCTCGGCTCGTCCATGATGATGAGCGAGGCCTCATGGGCGAGTGCCTTGACGATCTCCACCGTTTGCATCTCGGCGACGCTGAGGTCGCCCATCCGGCGGGTCGGTTCGATGGGCGTGTTGAGTCGGGCGAGCAGTCGGGTTGCTTCGCGGTTCATGGTGCCATGGTCGAGCCAACCCCAGCGGGTTGCTTCGCGACCCATGCCGATGTTGGCGGCGACCGTGAGATCCCGGAAGGGCAGCAATTCCTGCTGGATCATGGCGATGCCGAGCCGCAGCGCGTCGTGCGGACTGCGGAGCCTGATCCGTTGGCCCTGGAACCGGATCTCGCCGGTGTCCGGCAGGTGGAGGCCGCCGAGGATTTTCATCAGCGTGGACTTGCCGGCCCCGTTCTCACCCATCAAGGCGTGGACCTCGCCGGCGGCGACCTCGAGCCGCACCTCCTCCAGCGCCTTCACGCCGGCGAAGGACTTCGAGACGTGTCGCATCTGGAGGATGGGGCTTGGAGGCATCGGCCCCGGATGCTGCCACGCGGCGAACCAAGCGACAACCCCACGTTTGGAAAACTTGGGGGCCGGGCCGCCCACTGGTCCGCCCGGATGGGCGGGGCTCCCACAGGCCGACGCCTGCGATCCCTCAGGTCGCCGGGACCGGCAGGGTCACTTGGAGGATGATCGACTCCCGCCGAGCCATCAAGGGCCGGGCGTCGCGCGGCAGCAGAAGACACCGGCCGGTGCCAAACCGCTGTCCGGCGGCGCTCACCAAGCTCCCGGCCACAACTGATAGAATCGAAAAACGTCCGCCATCGGGATTGCCTAGCAAGTCCCCGGCCGCGAGCACTTTGCGAGTCGTCTCAAAATACGGGCAGGCCGCCAGAGTCTCGCCACGCGGCACCTCCATGGTCGGTTCGTGGTCAGAAAAATCGATGCTGGCGAGCGACTCGGCGACGTGGAGTGGCCGCGGCTTGCCATCGAGGCCGCGGCGGTTCCAATCGAACACGCGGTAGGTGGTGTCGGAGTTTTGTTGGATTTCGTGAATGAGAAAACCTGCGCCGATGGCATGCAGGCGGCCGGAGCGGATGAAAATCGACTCGCCGGGCTGCGGCGTGAGCGCGTGCACACAAGCTGCCACCGTGCCATCGCGGATGGCCTGCTCGAAATCCGCCCGGGTCACCCCGGCCTTGAGCCCGACATAAAGCTTCGCCCCCGGCACGCACTCGGCGATGAACCACATCTCGGTCTTGGGCTCGCCACCCAGACTGGCCGCCAGGTGCTCCGGCGGGTGGACCTGCAGCGACAGATCCTCGCGGGCATCGAGCACTTTGATCAGCAGCGGAAACCGCGGGTGGCCCTCAAATCCCTCGCCAAACACCGCCTCCCGCCGGTCGCTCCACAGTTCGTGCAGGGACCTCCCGGCGAACTCCCCCTGCGCGACCACCGATTGCTCCGGGTCGCGGTCCACGATTTCCCATGACTCGCCATACGGGCGGCCCGGCAGCGGCAACTTGCGCCCATACACGCGTTCCAATTCGCGGCCACCCCACACGCGTTCCATATAGAGTGGCTGAAAAGTGAGCGGTTCCATGCAGCGGGTGATACCCGATCCGGCGGACTCTGACAAGCAGAACCGATGGCCGCAAGAAGTTTTGAAATACGCATTGACCGGACGGCTCGCCGTGATGAGATTGCCCCAGTTTTGCACCCCACCCCGTCCGAACCATCACGCACTCAGGAAATGCGCCCGCCGCGGCGCAGGCGGGTGCGTCGCTGGCTCGGCGCGGGCGGGCTCCTGCTCGGGCTCGGCTTGGTCTGGCTCAACGGGCCGGGGCTGCGCTGGCTGGGCCCGCAGGTGGCCCGGCATTTCCTGCTGAAAGCCGGGCTCACCGGCGGCTTCCGTATCGAGGGCAGCCTCAGTGGCGGGCTGTCCGTCGCGGATTTGAAACTCGCCGGGTCGGGCCGCCTGGCCGGCCTAACCGTTGAGCGGGTGACGCCGCACTACCATTGGTCACGACTGGTGAAAGGCCAACTCGACGGCCTGACACTTGAGGGGGCGCATGCGGATCTGCGCCTCGGCCTGGATGCCGACCAACCCGCGAAGGTCGCGGAGAAGCCGCTGGATCTCGAACAGCTCGTCCAAATCCTCCACCGCGTGCGCCAGCAGGTCGTTCCCGTGCAGCTCGATTTCAAACGCCTCAGTCTAACCGCGACGCGCGATGGCAAACCCGCATTCAGGCTGGAACCCAGCCGGCTCTCGCATGCTGCGGGCAGCGATGCGATCACCCTCGAAATCGGCCAGCTCACCGACCCCGCCGGTCGCGAGTGGCCCGCCCAATCCAGCAACCTGGTCTGGTCGGCGGAGCGGCTCACGGTGGATCGCCTCGATCCCCTTCCCGGCATCGGGGTGCGCGAGTTGACGCTGCACCTGCCCATCACGGGCGGGCCGTCGCTGGCCTCGCTCATTCATCTGGACGAGGCGGTGCTGCAACTGGAATCGTCCGCCGGATTTGCCGCTGCCAAACTCAGCATGCAATCCGGGGCCGTGGACGTGGCCAAAACTGCCAGGTCATGCGGCATCGAACTTCCCGCCACCGCCACCGCGACCTTGGCGTCGCTCTCGCTCGAGGTCGCCAATCTCATGCCGGACCCTGGCGCCGCCACGGGGCGGGCTGAACTGGGCCTCCAAGCCATCGCCTATCAGGATTGGCAGGTTCCGGAAGCACTCGTCAGCAGCGTGCTGGAACCAGACCGCGCCACCCTGACCCTGCGGGCCCAGGCCATGGGCTCACCGGTCACGCTGAACTCGGAGATCGCCCTTGCCCGCGCGGAGCATGAGTTCGTGCCGGGCGATGCCAAAGGCACCTTCCACGTCCCGAATGTTCCTGCGGTGATGCGCGACCTCGCCACCCGCTTCGCCGCCATCCGGCCCGACGCCAAGGTCCCGGAATCCATGCTCGACGGCGAGTTCAAACTTTCCATCAATAACAACCAAGTCGCCACCGCCGATCTCAACGCCACCCTCACCCCCGCCGATCCGGCACTCGCCAGCCCCCTGACCCTGCACGCACGTTGGCAACCCGCCACCCCGGCCAGCGCCGACCTCACCCTCGAGGGCCTGAAACTCACCGCCCGCTACGACGCCAGCGCCAAGACCTACGCTGGCACCCTCGTGCTCGATGGCTGCTCCAGTTCCCGCATCGACCCCTGGCTCGCCAGCGCCGGAGTGAGCATCGGTGGCATCGCCACGCTAACCGGCCAATGGAGCGGCAGCGGCGACCTTTCCAGCAACACCCACGGCGGGGATCTGGCTCTAACCGAAGCGACCTGGCAACAACCGGAAAAATCCCCTGTCACCGCCGCTGGCACCGTCCGCTACGACTGGCCCGAGAAGGTGTCAGCGCGGGGCCTGCAGGCACACACCGCGCAACACTCGCTTGCCCTTGAACTCATTGAGGCCACCTGGCAGCCACCGGAAAATTCGCCGGCCAATGCCGCCGGGCCCGTCCGCTCCTTCTGGCCATCCGCCGTGACCGTGCACGCGCTGCAAGCGCAAACGGAACAGCAAGCCATCACCCTTGATGCCACCATCGCCGAGGGCCTGCTCAAACTCGACCACTTGACCTGGCGCGACGGTCAAACCGTGATGGCCGAAGGCAGCGCCAGCCTCCCGGTGCCGCAGGATTTTTCCAAATGGCAGGACACCCTCGCCCAGGATACCCGCCCGGCCACCGTGGCGCTGGAATCGCGCGTGCTCTCCCTCGCCCTGCTCCAACCCTGGCTGCCCGCCGCCGCTCAACTCGACCCGCACGCCACCGGCCAATTCCGCGTGATGGTCTCCGGCAACTACGTCGAGCCGAGCATCGATGCGACCCTCGAATGCCTCAACCTCCGCTCGCCAGCCAAGCCCAAACTCCCGCCCGCCGCGCTCAAACTCGCACTCAAAGCCAGCCACGGGCACCTCGCGCTTGATGGCACCGTCACCGCCCCGGATTACGCGCCGGCGCGGCTGAGTGCCTCGATGCCGTTCCGCCCGGCGGCTTGGGCGAAGGACCCGGCAGCGCTCAAGACCGAGATTCTAACCGCCAGGGCCGAGTTGCCGCGGCTGGACCTCTCGCGCTTCACCACCCTGCTGCCGATGGCCAGGCAACTCTCCGGCAGCGTGACCGGCAACCTCGAGGTTGCCGGCAAACTCGCCGCCCCCGAAGTGCGCGGTACCCTCCATCTAACCAACGCCGGCCTCGTCTTCGCAAACTCCGACCTGCCCGCGCTCCAGGCCGCCGGTGCCGACCTCGACCTGAGCCCCAAAGCCGTGACGCTCAAGAACCTGCGTGCCTCCGTTGCCGGCGGCAGCCTCACCGGCAACGGCACTCTAACACTCAACCAGGGGCAACCCGGCACCCTCGATTTCCGCCTGCGCGGCGACCATCTTCCCTTGCTGCGCAACGACCTGCTCATCCTGCGGGCCAATCTCGACCTCCGCCTCCAAGGCCCGTGGGAATCCGCCGCGCTCACCGGCAGCGTCGGCGCGGTTGATAGCTTGTTCTATCGCGATATCGAGTTGCTGCCCATCGGCAAGCCCTTCACCGCGCCCGCCGCCGCCGCCCTGCCCAAGATCGATGCCCCCAAAACCAGCGACTCTTCGCTGCCCGCACCCTTTGGCAACTGGGGTCTCAACGTCGCCGTGCGCACCCAGGAGCCCTTCCTCATTCGCGGCAATCTGGCAACCGGCCGCGTCGATGTGAACCTGCGCCTCGGCGGCACCCTGGGCAAGCCCCTGCCCGATGGCGTCGCCACCCTCTCCGAGTTCGTCGCGGACCTGCCCTTCAGCACGCTCAAGGTCAAAGCCGGCAGCGTGCGCTTCACCCCCGCCTCCGGCTTTGATCCCAATCTCGAAATCCGCGGTTATGCCGAACCGCGCCCGTATCGCATCGATGTCTATGCCTATGGCAAGCTCTCCGATCCTCAACTCGTCCTCACCTCCAATCCCCCGCTGCCGGACAATGAAATCATGACTCTGCTGGCCACCGGCACCACCACCGCCGGACTGGAAAACACCCAGGCCGCTTCGTCGCGCGCCATCCAGTTGTTCGCCGAGGAGGTCCGCCGGGGCCGCGTCCGCTACGCACCACAACTCCGTCCCTTGTTAGGGATGCTCGATCGCGTCGATTTCAGCCTCAAGGAAAGCGATCCGTATTCCAGCGACTCGCTCTCCACCGCCACCGTCACCCTGAGCGACCGCTGGCTGGTCTCCGCCGGCATGGATACGGAGGGCAACACCCGCGTCATGGGAATCTGGCGCATCTCGTTCCGGTAGGAGTTATCAGTTATCAGTTATCAGTTCTATGTTAGTGATCAACCTCCCAGTCCGCCACGCCGATCTTGGGTCTTGCGTCATTTAGTCTTGCGTCTCCTCCATCCATGCCCCGCCTGCTCGCCACCATCCTGCTTGCCACCGTCCTGTGCGCGGGTGCGGAGACGCGCATCCGCGTCAGCGGGGTGCCAGGCAAGAGCGAGCAGCAGGTGCTCGCGCTGATGGGCGGGCGGCTCTATCAGATCCGCGCCAACCCCGCCTCGCCCTCGCGGGCCGACGATGCCGCGTTTCTCCTCCGCCAACTCCTACAGAAGGACGGCTACGCCGACGTCCAGGTCACCTGGAAAATCGTCAACTCCGGCGAAATCCTGCTAACAGTCGGCCAGGGTACCCGCCTGGCGCTGGGCAAGGTCACGGTCCTCGGCGCGCCCGGCAACGAGGCCACCCGCCTGGCCCGCCTGTATCGCGGCCCGGCGGAGAAGGATCGCATGCAAGGCAGCACGCCCCCGTTTCGCGAAGAGGATGTCGCCACCGGGCTCAGTTATCTCACGCAGGACTATCAGGCGCACGGCTACTGGGCGGCCGTTGCCGGCATCGAGAAGCGCGAGACCGAGCGTACCAGTGGCGCGGTGAACCTGCTCATCCGCGTCACGCCCGGCCCGCTGCATCACCTGGCCCGGGCCAAGGTTTCCAGCCAGGACGAGCGCGGCGGCAAGCTCGTGGCCACCACTGCCGAACCCTTCATCGGGCGCCCCGCCACCACCGCCAACCTCAACTCGATGCGCAGCACCGTGGAGGAAGCCTTCCTCAGCCGTGGCTATCCCGATGCCAAGATCTCGATGGGCCGCTCCCTGGCAAGCCCGGCCTTCATCCCGGAGTTCACGGTGGATCTCGGCACCCGCGTGCGCCTCCGCCACGTCACCGCCGATGGCTTCGTGCGAACCAACCCCAAACGCATCGAACGCCGCATGCAGGACCTCGAGGGCAATTGGTATGACAAAGCCGCCATGAACAAACGCTTGCGCGAACTCCTCGCCACCGGCGCCTTTACCTCCGCCCGCGGCGAGGCCACCACCGTCGGCGACAACCTCATTGATGCCACCCTCCACTTCGAGGAAGCCAATGCCCGTGAAATCACCCTCGCCGCCGGCGCCGGTTCCTATCAGGGCCCCATCGGCCGCTTCACCTATGCCGACCGCAATCTCGGCGGCGAGTTGTTAGGATTCAGCACCGGCTTCGAGGTCAGCGCCCGCGGCGTGTTAGGCGAAACCCGCCTCAGCGACCCGTGGCTCTTCGGTTCGGACTATGCCGCCACCGCGCGGATCTATGCGCTCAGTTATGCCCACGAAGGATATGATTCCTTTGAAAGCGGTCTGGATGGTGCCCTCAGCCGCAAGTTCGGCGACCACTACCACCTCGAACTCCTGGCCGGTTGGTCCGTCATTAACAACAGCGAACACGGCCTGCCCCGTTCCGCCCTGGGCGAAACCGTCTATTCCCACCCGCGCCTCCGGCTCACCCAAACCCTCGATTACCGCGACAACCCGATCCTGCCGAAATCCGGCTGGCACCTCGAAGCGCCGCTGCAGATCGGCGCCACCCTCGGCGGCGACTCCACCGCCTATTTCAAGACGGGCCTCATCGGCGCCTGGTATCATCAACTCAACTCCAACTATCAACTCGCCTGCGGCGGGCAATTCGGCATGCTCATTCCCACCGGCGATGACACGGAATTCCCCATCGACCTCCGCTACTTCAATGGTGGCGCGCGCAGCGTCCGCAGTTTCCCCGAGCGCGAACTCGGCCCCACCGCCGGCCCGGATCACTACGCCACCGGTGGCAATGCCTACTGGGCCACCAATGCCGAAATCATCCGCAACCTCGGCGGCCCGGTCAAACTCGTCGGCTTCTTCGACGCCGGCACCCTCAGCCAGAAATTCTCCGACCTTGCCCGCGCCGACGTCGAACTCGCCGTCGGCCTCGGCCTCCGCCTCGACCTGCCCATCGGTCCGGTCCGCCTCGAATACGGATACAACCTGACCAGGGACCCCGGCGAACCCACCGGTGCCTTCCACTTCGCCATCGGCGCCGCGTTCTAGCAGCCCTTGTATTGGCCGCGGCCCTGCCAGTTGTGGCGGCGCTCGGTGAGAATGCGGGCGGGCAGGGCGGAGCCGGTTGCATAGTCCAATGGACGGATACTCTCACCTGCCCGTGTGCGAGCCAAGGTATGGAGTGCGGTGGGAAGGGCGCAGCCCGCCACACCGCTTTGGCTCAACCGGGAGGGCGACGGGGGTCCCTTGGGGCTCAGTCCGTCTCGCGCCCTCTGGTGGAACCCTGGGCGGTGGGTGCTATAGAACTCCATCCGCCCGTCGGCCAGGAACCCCAGATCTCTTGACATAGGGGGATTTTTCATTTCGTAGGGCGGGCGGGGTGAGGTGAGGACGGCGATTTGAAAAAGCGTATGAAACGGGCGGTTTGAAAAGGGCATGGTGTTAGGGGTCGTCTGCTTCAAGAACTTCAC
>JAPLUI010000458.1 GCA_026397725.1 Verrucomicrobiota bacterium
GGCCGCTGGAGTTTCGAGAGCAGCGCCCGGCGTTGCTGCGGGCTGAGCGCCACCTTGTTGCGGACCAACGTTTCCAGGGCGGTTTGCGACAGGCTGCCCAGTCCCTGATCGTGGGTGACCGCGATCCGTTCAAACACGTCGCGGCTCACCAACTTGGGATCGAGCGCACTTGGCAGGTTCGGCTTCTGGTCGCGGACCTCCTGCTGGTGGTGGTGGGTCACGCCGAGTTGGCGCTTCAGGTAGTCGAGCGTTTGCTGGGGGGTGGCATCGTAGTCGAGCAGCGCCTGGCGGTTCTCGATGATCCGGCGCCGGGCGTTCTCATCGGGGAAGCGCTGCCGCCACTGCCCCATGAACTCCTTGAACTTCGCCTCGTTGCGGCTGCTTTGGTAGTGAAGGCAATGGAAGAAGTAATAATCCTCGCTGCCGGGCACGAGTTCGCCGAGCGCCTTGTCGCGGTCGGCAGCAAGGGCAAAGCGCTCGATGAAGCCGATTTCATTTTCCGCGCGGAGGAGGGGCGGGACGACGAAGCAAGCGGCCAGGGCGGCGGCGGCGAACACGGGGGAAAACAACGGGCGAAGTTTCATGACAGGGGGATTGGTTAGGGATGCGGAACTCACTGCCGCCGGGCGCGGCCGACATGCAACAAGCGGCACGGATGCGTGCCTCCGAGCATACCGACACGCGAGGAACAGGATTCTTAGGAGAAATTTGGCGGCAACGCAGGTGGGAGGCATCAAGCCCGCCACCCTCGTTGCATGGATGTTGCCCCACCTCTCCGCCGAACGCAACCTGAAAATGGCCTTTGGGTTGGTATCAGAGGCATCGGGCAGGACGCCCGGGCCCCTGTGGCGCTGGCATCCTGCCCGCCGCCCTCTGCCTGCCCCATTCGTGCATTGTACTAACGTAAACCGTATTGCGCATGGCGCCTGTCTTCCGCCTCACCAGGTGTAATGCACCAGATAGGTCACGATTTTCTCCTCGTCGGGTTTGACGGTGACCGGAAACTCGATGGTGTGGCTGTCCAGGCTGCGGAACTCGGTGGACTTCTCCTTGAGTTCCCAGTTGTCCCAGCGCGACAGGTGTTCGACCACCCGGATCTCGACCGCATCCTTCTTGTGGTTGCGCAGTTTCATCTCGAAGGTTTCGTCGAGCCAGTGGTTGGAACTGTCCACCTTGTAGGCGACGCGGCGGCGCTCGCCGACGAGGTCGAAGGAATTGCCCAGATAGACGCGCACGGTTTCGTCCTTGGGGGTGTGGTCGATGTTGTTTTCGCCGGTGAACTGGAGCGAGCCGTCATCATCGCGAAGGTAGAAGCGCAGGCGGCCTTTGGGCAGAGCCATGCCGAGGTTGTTCTCCTTGCTGTTCTTGAACTCGCGCAGGGTCCACACTTTCTTGTTAGTCTGGATGCCGTATTCGCCCTCGCCGCGGAAGTAGTTCCACATGCCGTAGTTCATCGTCGCGCCGTCATAGACATAGATCTTCGGCGCCTTCACGCCGCTGCCGCGCACGAACTCGACCTGCTTGGTCTCCTGGTTGCGCAGGGTCACCGGGCGGGCAATGGTGTAAAGGTGGAATTCGTCGAAGGCCTTCTCGCTAACCGGCGCGGCCATGCCATCGGCCATCGCCGCCTTCATCATCCGCGCCTCTAGCCGGGGTTGTTGCGGCTGCACCTTGTTCACGTCGCCGGCCATCAGCTTGACCTTGGCCTGCTTGAAGGTGGTGCCGCTTTCATTCTTGAAGGTGACCCAGCCGACGATGTCGATGGTGTCGCCCTTGTCGGCGGCGACGATGTTGTAATCGGCCTGCCAGGTCAAGCCGGCGGTGACGTAGGCGAGTTCGGCGTCGAACTTGGCGGGCTCGGCGGCGTTGATGGTCCACGACAAGGTCGGGTTGAGGATGGTGTCGTCACCGAGCGAGGGAAAGATCGGTTCGCCAGGCAGCGAGAACTGGAGCTTCTTGTCAACCTCGATGATCGGCTGGGTGGCGGGGCGGCCGCCGGGGTTGTAGCCGCTGCGGATGATCTTGCCCTGCACCGTGCGGTCGGGTTTGTTCGGCTCGCGGATGAAGAAGTCGATGGTCTTGCCTTCGTTGAGTTGCAGCATCAGGCCCGACGAGACCGGGTCGTTGCGATACGCTTGCTCGAGGATTTGGAATTTCACCTTGCCGGCCGGATCGCGCAGAATCACCGAGTCGGTCTCGGCTTGGGCGGTCATGCCGGAGAAGCGGGCCTCGTTGACGCCGGCCTTGAGGTCGAGCGGCACCGTGTCGCGGACGACGGCGAAGTTCTGGTTGTAAATGGTGAGCGCGGGCACGGCGGCAGCGCTCGACGCGGCGGCTAACAGGCTAAGGCCGGCGCGGCAGCCCAGATGGCGGATGGCAAAGAGTCGGGGGGTGGTCATGTGCGTGATTTGGTGGTTCATGGAGTATGACACACCCATTGCAGGAAGTTTAGACAAAAGTCGATTTTTTTTGGGTGGAAACGCCAAGCACCACCATGGCGAAGCCGGGAAGGTTCCGGAGGAATCAGGAACTGCCAACGACGGCAACAGAACTTTCCCGATGATTTCTTCGTCCCTTGGTCGTTACAAACAATACCCTTTTCGGTTCCTGCCACCGGCCATTTGCCGTCCGGGGAACATTCGAGGCGATGCACATCCGCGCCCGCAGGAACACTACCAAGAAACTTTCCCGAATCAGCGTTCAGGAAGCTGATCTGATCCATGTCCGAGCAGGCCAAGATCCGACTGTTTGAATGGCGAAAGCAAAGCCCACCATGAGGAACCCCCACAAAAAGGATGGAGATTTCATGGTGCGATGAACCCGCATGAATCCCGGACCTACGCCTGCTCCAACAGCTTCTCCACCTTGCGGATGGTCGCTGCCGTATGCTTGCCGTTGACCAGCTTCGCTCCATCGAGGATGGCTTTCACGGCGGTTAAAGCCGCCTGACCGGCGGCGAATGATTTCCTCTCGCTGCCGTGTTGCTTGTCGGAGAAATACTTCGCGAAGGCCGTCCCTGAGCGGCTGATGGCAAGACGCCAGCCTTGGAATGCGGCGGTTTCGTAGGTGAGCCTGGTTAGATTCTTGATCGATTTCATGGTTGTTGGGGTGCGAGGTTGTGGTTGCTCCTCAAGCCGTATCTACCCGTTATGGAGAGAAACTTCAAGCGGATTCTGCCATTTTCTCCCATCCGTGTAATCCGCGGTAACCCTCCCTCTTCATTTCAGCGTTTCAGCGTTTCAGCTTTTTCCTCATCCCTCCATGATCCACAACCTCTCAAGCAAGGGCTGGTTTTTCCCGATCGAGGAAGTCCCCATCCACACGACCGTCACCCGCAACGGCGTTGACCGGCATGTGCGCGTGCCCTGCAAAAAGGCGCTGGTTGCCGCCGACTCCGGCGAGATACTCGCCTTCAACACCATGACCGACATCGCCTCCCACCCGCCGCTGAGCCCCCGCTTCCGCCGCGACCGCCCGCTCCCCGAACGCCGCGCCGGCGCCTGCCTCCGCGATTTCACCCTCGCCGCAGCCCAGCCTAGCTTCAGTATTTTCGGGCATTTGGTGGCACTGGCGAAGCCGCCCCAAGCTCCTCATGAAAATTGACATATCAAGGCGTCTCGGCACCGACAATCTTCTGACACTTTGCCCTTGCCGCCCCGCCAATTCAGCCCAACACTGCCTTCATTCCTCATCGAAAGCCCATGCGCCTCACCCCTCATGCCCACCCCAGCAAATGGGACAGCCCGAAATACCTCGCGCAAATCCCATGCCGGCAGGTGACAAGCCGGTCTCAAATCACGTCATCCGCCGCTGCGATTTCCACGATCCTTTTGACACCACGCCGGATCTTGCCGGGCAGGGCATCGACATTGACCGCCGAGTACGCGAGATCGAAGATAGAGGCATCAGCCACTTCCGGCGTGCTTGGGAAGGGCCTGAGAATGACCATCAATCGCCAGGCGGTGAGGAATTCCAAAGCCAACGGTCCGCTCCGTCTCGCCTGCTGGGAAACCCTGCTCCGCACCGCAGATGGCCGGGCCTCCGCCAAACACCCCTGAATGAATTATCCCCATGTCCGCCATCGCTCACTTTGAAGATAGACAAGTCCGCAGAGCTTGGAATGCAGTGGAAGAATAATGGCATTTCGCCATCGTGGATGTGATTGCCATCCTCACCGCCAGTCCGAACCCTCAAGTCTATTGGCGGGTCATGAAAAAACGCCTCAAGGATGAGGGCAATGAAACCGTTACAAATTGTAACGGTTTGAAAATGACCGCCGCCGATGGCAAACAACGCATGACCGATGTGGCGGATACAGAACAACTTCTGCGCCTCATCCAATCCATCCCATCCCCCAAGGCCGAGCCCTTCAAACGCTGGCTCGCCAAAGTCGGCTATGAGCGCCTCGAGGAAATTGCAAACCCCGAACTCGCCGCCAAACGCACGCGTGCGATCTACGAGCAAAAGGGCTATTCCTAGGAATGGATCGAAAAACGCCTGCGCGGCGTCGCCGTCCGCGATGAACTCACCGACGAATGGAAAAAGCGCGGCGTCAAAGAGCACAGGGAATTCGCCATTCTAACTGCGGAGATCAGCAAGGCCACCTTCGGCATGACGCCCGCCGAATACAAAGA
>JAPLUI010000349.1 GCA_026397725.1 Verrucomicrobiota bacterium
CCACAAGAATGTGGTGGCTCCTTATCGCGCCCACGTTACTCCCGGTGCCACACCCGCCCACCGGGTTCTGATGCTGAGAACGGGAACGCCGAATCCTGGTGACGACCCGGAAGATGTTTGGGCCGCAGCGAGCGCCGAAACCTAGCCACAGCGGCGTGGCGCTGCGCTTCCCACCCCACACCATACCATCACCACCCGGAAACTCTTCCATGATTTTGCCTCACCATGATTGCACCTGGTCTTCATTTTGCCAGCTTCTTGATTCACGAAGCCATTTTCCAGATCACTGCAAACTCCGCCAGTATTCGAGGCGCTCCTTGATGCGTTTCTCCATGCCCTGGTCGCCGGGCTGATAGTAGCGGCGTCCTTCGGGCAGATAGGCCTGGGGAATGTGGGCGCCCTCAAAATCGTGCGGATAGAGATACTCCATCGCCCCTGCGGCTTCGCCTGAGGCGGCGGCCAGCTGCTTGCGGGTGGGCGTGCGCAAGTGCGTCGGCACTGCCAGCGTCCGGCCGTTTTCCACATCCGCCAGTGCCAGGCCGAGCGCGGCGTAGGCAGTGTTGGACTTGGGCGCGGTCGCCAGATAGACGGTGGCATGGGCCAGCGGAATCCGCCCCTCCGGCATGCCCACGAACTCCAGCGCGTGGTGCGCGTCCAGCGCGACGTGCAGGGCATTGGAATCCGCCAGGCCGATGTCCTCCGAGGCCGCAATGACCAAGCGCCGCGCGATGAAGCGCGGGTCTTCGCCGGCATGCAGCATCTTGGCCAGCCAGTAGAGCGCGGCATCCGGGTCCGAGCCGCGGATGGATTTGATGAACGCGGAAATCGTGTCGTGATGGGCGTCGCCATCCATGTCGTAAACCACCGCCTTGCGCTGAATCGAGTCCTCGGCGACCGCCAGCGTCAGGTGGATCGACCCGTCCGCCGCCGGCTCGGTTGTTAGAACGGCGAGTTCGAGGGCGGTGAGTGCCTTGCGCACGTCCCCGTCGGATTTTTCCGCCAGATGCGCGAGTGCCGCGGGCTCGGCGAGCACCGGCAGCGAGCCGAGGCCACGCGCCGAATCGGCTAGAGCGCGGGTCAGGACCGTCACGACCTCGGCCACCGGCACCGGTTCGAGTTGGAAAATCTGCGAGCGTGAGACCAGCGGTGAGTTCACATGGAAGTAGGGATTCTGGGTGGTGGCGCCGATGAAGCGGATCACGCCGCGTTCGATGTGTGGGAGCAGCACGTCCTGCTGGGCCTTGTTGAAGCGGTGGATCTCGTCGATGAACAGGATCGTCGTCTCCCCGCGCAACTCGCGCCAGGTGCGGGCCTGATCGATTTTCGCGCGGATCTCGGCCACGTTGGACTCCACGCCACTGAGCGCTTCAAAGCGCGAGCCGGTGGTCCGTGCGATCACGCTGGCCAGCGAGGTCTTGCCGGTCCCCGGCGGGCCATAGAAAATCAACGACGTGTAGCGGTCGGATTCAATCGCCCGCCGCAACAATTTGCCGGGTGCCAGGAGGTGCGCCTGCCCCGCCACCTCGTTGAGGGTTTGCGGGCGCATGCGTGCCGCCAGCGGTTCGACGGGCACCGGCTTGTCCGACCATGCGGGCGGATTGGAGAACAGATCTGACACGAGGGTTGACGGGTTTTTTTCTAACAAATTTGGCGGCGTGCGGCTGTGCTCACTATGGCAAGCCCTCGGCAATGGCATTCCAGCGTGCCATGAACGCGGCATCCTCCCGGGCGAGTCGTTCCGCGGCAGTCACGGCCCGGGCCCGGTCCCCCGCCAGCCACTCGAAGGCGATGGCCGCTTCACGGCGGCGGAGTTTTTCGGGTCCGCTCGGCGCATTCCTGACCAGCATCCGGGATAGTTCCATGAGCGACTCCGGGGCGAGTTCTCCCCATGCACACTCGCGCGAGGCACCGGAGGTAAAAGTGACCCAGACCTGACCGGCGGTGGCGGTGCCTGCGACGTTCGTGAAGGCCTCGCCCGTTTTCACGCGGCCTGCAAGGTTCACCGCATTGCCCTTCAGATCTGCCGCCAAGTCCCTGATGAATGCCGCAGCGGAATCGGTGAGCGCGAGCAGGGCCTTGCGGGAGGCCCCGGCGGCGTCCGCCGGCAGGGATTTCAGATAGGTGGAGGCGTCGGTGAAGGTGCAGGCCGCAGCATGCCTGGCCAGCGCCTCCAGCACCGTGACCAGTGCGGGAGGCAAGGGCGCTGCAAACGGTGCGGGCGGCGCCGGCGGCGTGCTCACGCTGCTGGCACCTGAGGGCACCGCCCGGCGTGCTTGTTTTTCCAAATCGAGCTTCCAGGCATTGACGTTGAAGCGGGCCCGGCCGCGGGTTTGCAGGACTGCCAGAATGGCGTCGAGATCCGCGATTGCCTGCTGGCAGGATTCCTGGTCCGTGGGCGCCTGGTCGAACACCGGATTGGACAGCGCCTTGAAATCAGTTAGGTAAGCCGCCGCGATTTTCTGATAGACAGCCGCCCAGGAATCCTGCTGGTTCAATTCGGCGGCACCCACGGCGGTGAAGAATCCGGTGGCTTCGGCCAGTTTCCCCTGCTCCCAGTTTTTCAATCCGGCCAGCAGCCAGGCCATGGTCCGGGGCACGCCGTCGCCGGCGAAGTCGCTGGCCTCACCGGCCACGGGGGGCAGCTCGCCGAGTTGGTCCAGAACGGGCAACAGGCACTCCTTGAGGGTCGGATCGGCAGGCTGCGCGGCGCGGGCATGGGCCGCAGTGGCCAGCGCCTCCTTGCGGGCCTCGCCGGGTTGGCCATCAAGATAGGGCATCACCACGGCTTCCACGCCGGCCCAGGTACGCGTCGGCTCCTGCACCGCCGCGTCATCGCGCAAGGTGGCAAACAACCTGCGGGCCTTGTCGTACTCGCCGGACGCCACCGCAGCACGTGCTTCGCGGTAAAGATTGGCGATCCGGGTGGCAGCCGCAGGATCACTTGGCGGCCCGGCCTGGCCCGTGGGACGGGTGGGGTCAAGCGGCGGCGGCACGGCCGCGTCGTCCGGCACGAGTGGTTGGCGCGTCACCCACCATACGCCACCCGCCAGCGCAGCGAGGATTGCCGCGACACCCGCCCCGATGAGCAGGCGCTCGCCACGGCGTTTGGCTGATTGGCGGCGCCTGAATCCCGCAGGCTCACCTTGCAGCACGGAGGTGCCCGCCCGCAGATGCTTGAGGGCATCGTTCAAATGCGTGATCATCTCGTCGTAGGACGCGAAGCGCTTGGCGGGATCATGCGCCATCGCCCGGTCAACCACGGCGCAGGTTGGCAACGACACCCATGGCGCGGCCGTATGCAGTGGCAGCACTTTCTTTTTCGCCTCGCGCAAGATCGGGATGGCCATGGACTCCTCATGGCACGGCGGCCTGCCGGCCAGCGCGTGATACAAGGTGGCGCCAAACGCATAAATGTCCGAGCGGAAATCCTCGGCGTGACCTTCGATGGTTTCCGGCGGCACATAATAGGACGTCGCCCAGAATTCCTGGGCTTGTGCGGTGCCACCCTTGCCCAACAACAGGGCCAGCCCGAAATCCACGATCTTGGCATTGCCGTCACCATCTAACAAAATATTCCCCGGTTTGATGTCGCGATGGATCAAGCCGGCGGCCAGCGCCGCCTTGAGACCTTCCGCCACCTGCATCGCCAGCGGCAGCATTTCCCGCTCGGGAATCGTGCCACGTTCGAGAATCCTTTGCTCGAAATGGCCGCCCACCACCAGTTCCATCGCGATGAAGAACCGTCCGAACGCGCGGCCAGTCCTGAAGACCCGCACCACATGCGGATGGCTGAAGGAGGCGGTGAGGCGGGCCTCTTCCTCAAAGGCGGCGATCCGGCGGGCGTCGGCCGAGTGGTTCTCATTGAGGATTTTGACGGCCACCTCGCGGTTCAGGGTGGCGTCGTGAGCCACGAACACCACGCTCATGCCGCCGATGGCATGCCGCCGCAACAGGGTGTAACATCCGAACTCGCGCTTCACCCGGGTGTGCTTGCCGCAATGCGGGCACTCGACATTTGAAAACGGCACCACCGCCGCGACATCCATCGGACTCCCGCAGGCATGGCAATAGGCGATTTCCTCCGCACTTTCCGGCATGGCGGAAAGCTACGGGCCCGCCCCGCACTCTGCAAACTTGAAACTTGCCGATCGCATGATTCCTGAAAGGCTCCGCCTGTGGAGATGCTAGCCAATGAACTGTCCGGCGAGCGCCTGGATGCCTTCCTGGCGGGTCGGCCCCCGAGCTTTCCCGCACCCGCATCCAAGCCCTCATCCGCGACCAGTTCATCCTGGTCAACGGCCAGCCCGCCAAGCCGCGCGACGCCGTGAAACTCGGCGACCTCATCGCCATCGCCCTGCCCGAGGCCGTCCCGCTCGAGGCCGCGCCGCAGGCCATTCCGCTCGACATCCTCTATGAAGACGCCGACCTCCTCGTCCTCAACAAAGCTCCCAGCATGGTCGTCCACCCCGCCCCGGCAATCCCGACGGCACCCTCGTCAATGCCCTCCTGCATCACTGTCGCGGCCAACTCTCCGGCATCGGCGGCGTCGAGCGGCCCGGCATGAGGGAGGACGATGGGGACAGGTGCTTTCGCTGACATTCTTTCTTGCCCTTTCCGACAGGTGGGGTAGGCTTCGGGCATGAGACGCCCGAGACTGCTGATTCCAGGCCAGCGCAAGCCCGCTGGGGCGGAGGAGTGGGAAGGCCGCCCCGCCCGCTACCATTGTATCAGCCGGATCTGCCAGCGGCAGTTCCTGCTGGGGATGGCGGAGAAAGAAAAGTTCCGCACTTTCATGCGG
>JAPLUI010000514.1 GCA_026397725.1 Verrucomicrobiota bacterium
CAATGGCGCGACGGCTCTCGTGCTTGGCACTGCGTATCATGTGGTCTACACCTACGATGGGAGCAAAGTCCGCCTCTATGTGAACGGTGTCCTGGATGCCTCGGCGGATGTTGCGATCTATCAGCCAGCCAGCACCTCCCAGCCTGGTTTCACGATTGGCTCGCGCAACGGCGTCACCCCCGCCCCTTCCTTCATTCAGGATGTGGCGCTCTACACCCGCGCCCTAACGCAGACGGAAATCCAGAACCACTACCAATCCACCTCCGGTGGCGGCTACGCCTCATGGCAAACGACCAACGGCACCTCCCAAGGGCTCGACGGCGACCACGACAACGATGGCGTGCCCAACGGCATCGAGTACTTCCTCGGCGGCAACACCAACACCACCGGCTTCACCGCGCTGCCCGGCGTATCTAACAGCGGCGGCACCCTCAGCGTGACCTGGACCAAGTCGGCCGATTACACCGGCGCCTACGGCACCGACTTCGTCGTGGAAACCTCCGCCGCTCTAACAGGAGACTGGGCGCCCGAAGCGCTCTCACCGGCCGGCAACGTCACCATCACCGGCAACGACGTGAGCTACACCTTCCCGACACCGCTCGGCGCGAGGAAATTCGCCCGCCTCAAGGTCACAGGCCCGTGAGCGATCCAGAGGGCGGGACGAAAGAAGCAAAGGGTATAGCGCATAGGGCATGGGGCATAGCAAAAGAACCATGGAGCGGAGCACACATCCCCCGCTATGCGCCATGCACTATGCTCCGCGCACCGCGCCGCAGGCCACCGAACCACCGGCCTGCCGAATTTTCCGGCGTTGATGGGTTTTCGCCGGGCATCAGGGGCCTCCGGTGCGCACCGGAGGCCCCGTTTCGCGGTGCGCAAGCCCCCCCTCTCGAAAGAAGGAATGCAGAGAGACGCCGCTTCCACCGTGTCGCGGCCGACCCCCAGTTCGACCGCCAGACGCGACCCCCCGGGCATCCGCCAGCCCCAGGCACCGCAGCACAGCTCCGCCCGCAGGTGTTCCCCCACCTGCTCGGCGGCGGTCAGCACGCGCAACGATCCCATGCCCGGCAAACTATCGGCAATCAGGACAAGTCGCAATGAAAAGAATTCTTGCGGGTTTCGCGGGCGGGGAGTTGACTGCCGCTGGTCCCGCCAACTCGCCGCCTTTCAAGCACGAGATCTCAAGCACCAAATCCCAAACAAAGAGAACAAACGACCACCTCCTGACCTCCACTCGACTTTCAGACTTTCTTTTACGACAATTAACAATCCCCGATCTCCACCATGAAAACACCCATGCAAAACAGCAACCTGACAATGCTCGCCGCTGCGGCGCTGCTGCTGGCGGCACCTTCCGTCCGGGCGGAGGACAACACCGGCACCGGCGGAACGATCACCTACACGGATTCCAGCGGGGCCAATCCCGCCGCTATGCCCTATGCCGGCGGCTATGTGGTCCACACGTTCACCAGCAGCGGCGCGTTGACCATCCCGGTGCCGGCCAGCGCCGACTATCTGGTGGTGGCAGGCGGCGGTGGCGGCGGCATGAGGCATGGCGGCGGCGGCGGCGCAGGCGGCTTGTTGGCGGGCAGCACCAATTTGGCAGCCCAATCCTACACCATTACCGTGGGTGCGGGTGGAGCGGGGGCCAACGCAAGTGACGAAAATTTGAAGGCTGGCAGTCCCGGTGCCAATTCCGTCTTCGGGACGATTACAGCCATCGGTGGCGGTGGGGGCCGGACCTATTCCGGTAGCTACAATGGCGCGGGTGGTAGCGGCGGAGGCGGGTCGGGTGGCGGGTCCAACCCTGGCGGCGGGACGGGCATCTCCGGGCAGGGCCGCGACGGGGGTTCCGGGAGCGGCGGTGGCGCTAACGGAGGAGGTGGCGGGGGTGCCGGCGAGTTGGGCGGAGCCTCTTCTGGCGCCAGCGGCGGGAAGGGAGGCGACGGTCTGCAGTCGTCCATTTCCGGCGTACCTACCTACTATGCAGGCGGTGGCGGCGGCGGTGGGGATACCTCCAAAACCGGGGGGGCTGGCGGTTCGGGTGGTGGCGGACACGGCGGAGACAATGGCGTGAATACCAGTCAGACGGCGGGAATGAATGGCACCGGCGGCGGCGGGGGCGGATGCAGAAGCGCCACTGTCACCGCGCCGGGTTCGGCCGGCGGCTCCGGCATCGTCATCGTCAGGTACCCCTATGACCCGGGCACCTATTCGATCACGCTCACCAGCCCGGCGAACAACCAGAGTTTCGGCTCCACGGTTTCGGTTTCCGCGACGGCCACGGTTTTCAGCGGCACGCCGCCTCACACGGTGAAGTTCTATCTGGACTCCAATCTGGTTTCGACGACGAACAACGCCCCGACCACGGTGACCGCGGACCTCGGCGTGTTGTCCCTTGGATCACACACCGTCGAGGCCACAACGACCGATAGCACTTCGACCACGGTCACCTCCGCGACCCATACATTCACGGTCGAAACGGACACCACCGCGCCGACGCCGAACCCGATGACCTTCGCCATCGCGCCGGGTCCGGCCGGCGCCGACTCAATCGTCATGACGGCCACGACCGCCACGGACGCCTGGACTCCCCCCGTGGAGTACTCCTTTGAGAACACCACCAACAGCAGCAACTCGGGCTGGATCTCCAGCACGGTCTGGACCGATACCGGCCTGTCACCGGTGACGGTTTACGGCTACCGGGTCAAGGCCCGCGACGCGGCGGGCAACGAAACCGACTGGTCCGGAGAGGCCGTCACCATGACACCGGGGTGGCCGACCACCAGCCTGTACTGGGACGGCGGCACGGCCCACATCGCGGGCAACGGCAACGGTGCGAGTCAGGGCGGCTCCGGCACGTGGGACACCACGATCCAGAACTGGGACCTGGGCACCGACTATCCCCACGTGGCCTGGTACAACCCGAACAACGACACGGCCGTGTTCGGCGGCACGACGGGCACGATCACGCTCGGCACCAACATCACCGCCGGCGGGCTGACCTTCACGGCGGCTTATACCCTCACAGGTGGCAGCGTGACCTTCGGCGCGCCGGGGACCATCTCGAACGCTGCGAACGTGACGATTGCCTCCGTTCTCGCGGGCACCCAGCCGATCACCAAGTCCGGCACCGGCACGCTGACACTGACGGCTTCCAACACCTTCAGCGGCGATCTCGTCATCAATGCCGGCGCGATGGATAATGTGAAAGTCGGAACGTTCGGCACGGGAAGCAACATCACCTTCACCGGTTCCGGCACAGTGGTACCGGCGTACGGTGCATCCCCAGTGTTAGCAAAGAGCATCGCGGTGAATGACGGCGTCACCGCCACGTTCAACGTGCCGAATCAGTACTACCATTTGACCTTTACCGGCGCGGTTACCGGGAGCGGCTCCCTCAGTGTGATTTCCTCCGACAACGGCGCCGGGAGCGTCACCCTGCCCAATTCTGCAAACACGTTCACTGGAACGCTTCAAGTCGGCAACGCGGACTATGGTACCACCCTTACGGTGAACAGCTTGGCTGACAGTGTGAATCCGATCAAGATGTACGGTAATAGTTCGAGAACGGCTAATTTCAATTTGGGCGGCGGCACGGCCGCGCCGCTGCTCTTCGACAGCCGCCAGATCGAGCTTCTCGGCAGCACGGGGGCCTCGGCGTTTATTAGCAACAACAACGCCACCCCCACCAATACCATCACC
>JAPLUI010000319.1:0-80080 GCA_026397725.1 Verrucomicrobiota bacterium
GACTGATGCTTCGGCCCGACGAATTACATAAGGCATTTCTTCAATCCGTGTAATCTGCGTAATCCCGCAATCCGTGGTGGTTTTGGGCCGTCATACCCCAACGCTTGTCGGAAGGAAGAGTGCCATGTCATTTTCCGGCATGGTCGGTCAATTCCGCGTCAATTCAAAGCTGAGGTCAGGAAGTCTGCTCTTCGGGCAGGAGGAAATCCCGGGAATTCGCCAGGAAACGGAACTGGAAATCGCATGAAACGTCGGGATCTGGTGGCGGCACTGGAACAAGCCGGCTGCGTCTTGCTGCCCCACGGCAGCCGCCACGACATCTACCACAACCCGCAATCCGGACGCTCCCAGCCGGTTCCACGTCACGGCGAGATCAACGAGCGCCTCGCCAGGAAAATCCTCAAGGACCTGACGAAATAGACCTCAAGGATGCCATGGGCATCCGAGTTTCCCGCCCGGAACTCCGATCCGTCCGATCCGTCCGATCCGTCCGACCGGTCCGCCCCACACGCCCAGGAAAAATTTCCGGATTTTTCCCTTGACTCCGGCCTCCTTGCTGCCTCTCCTCCCACCATGCCAACGCGAGCAGCCGCTTTCTTCCGCCCTCGCCCCAGCCCCGCTGCCGCCTCCCTGATTTGTGATTCCTGATTCTTGATTTCTGATTGCCGACAACTCTTCAACATCCCCGCCACTTCTTCACCGACAACAGACAACGGACAACTCTTTGGATCGCCCGCTATCCGCGCTTCCTTCCCGCCAACCCTTCTCCCCCGTTAAGACGTGCTACAACCGAGACCTCTACTTCCGGGGTAGATCCAGCGACCTCTTGCCGATTTTGGATCGCCGCGCTCAAAACGCTTGCCTCAAACTCATTACCGTGGTAATGACGAGCCATGAAGCTTTCACAAAGCACGATCACCGCCCAAGGGCAAGTCTCGGTGCCGGTCGAAGTCCGCAGGCACCTGGCACTGGTGCCGGGCTCGGTCTTGGAGTGGGGTGCCGAGCAGGATCGCGTCACGGTGCGACGCGTCGGCAGCCATAGTTCCGAGGCTCTCCACCGCGCTTTGTTTCAGCAAGAACCACCAGCCCGCAGCCTTGAGGATCTGAAAAACGGGATCAGGCAACAGGTGAGAGCCCGCCATGCGCGCCATTGACACCAATGTTCTGGTGCGCTTGCTGGCGCGGGATGACCCAGCGCAATTGGCCTCAGCCGAGGCGTTCGTGCAAGCGGGCGCATGGGTCTCGCTGCTCGTCCTTATGGAAACCGTCTGGGTCCTGGATTCCGTTTACGGGGTCACGCCGGGCCCCCTCGCGAATGGAGTGGAGATGCTGCTCGACCACCACCAAATCGTCGTGCAGGACGCCAACCTTGTGAAGAAGGCCTTGGAGGAGTTGCGCAAACACCCCGAACTCGGCTTCTCCGACTGCCTCATTCTCGAAGTTGCCTGCGCCGCGGGACATCTCCCTCTCGGAACCTTTGATCGCCGCCTCGCCAAGCTCAAAGGCGCCCAGAGGTTGTGATCACCGATCATAAATCTCAAATCTCAAATCGCGAAGTCCTGCCCCGCCAAAAAATCCTGAATTTCCCCCTTGACTCCGCCCTCCTTTCTGTCTCTCCTCCCACCATGCCAACGCGAGCTGCCGCTTTCCCGCCCTCGCCCCAGCCCCGCTGCCGCCTCCCTGATTTGTGATTCCTGATTCTTGATTTCTGATTGCCGACAACTCTTCAACATCCCCGCCACCTCTTCACGAACAACCGACAACCGACAACCCTTCAACAACCCGCCATGAAACTCCCCCTCACCTCCGCCGCCCTCGCCGCGCTGCTCACCTCTCCCCTGTTCGCAGTTGACCACCACGTCACCACCCCGCAGGAGTTTCAGAACGCCCTGACCACCGCCGCCGCCAACGGCGCCGACGACACGGTCTTCCTCGCCGCCGGATTCTATCAGGGGAATTTCAACTTCCTGTCCGCCGAGGCGTTCTCGCTCACGATCCAAGCCGAGGCCGGAATCGCCGCCGACCAGGTCGTGCTCGACGGCGCCGGCGTCGGCGGCAGTCTTAACCTCAACTGCTCCGGCCTCGCTAACCTCTGGCTCGGCGGCATCACCATCAAACGCAATACCGGCAACGGCAACGGTTCGGCTGGTACTACGGACGGCTTCGCACTCTCCGTCGCCACCTTGGGCGACGTCCAGATAGAGCACAGCATCCTCCCTTGTGACGCCAACCAGTTAGGCGGCGGTATCGCGGTCTCGAAAGCCAACAACATCACCATCAGCAATTCGTCCGTAACCTACGCTGGAACTGGGAGCAGCGGCGGTGGAATTTGGCTCGGCGGCTTCTCTGGCGCAGTGCTGGTAGATTCCTGCATGGTAACTGGGAATTATTCTTTTTTTACGGGCGCGGGGTTGCTCGTGCAGGGCGGGGGAACCCCTCTCAAGAGCGTGAACATCCGCAACAGCACAATCTCATATAATATTTCCAATACTTCTAGTCATTATCCTGATGGTCCTGATAGTCAGGGTGCCGGCGGTGGAGGTATTGGGTTCACAGGCTCGTGCGCGACAACCATCACCGGCAACACCTTCCAGGGAAACTCATCCAGACGCTATGGTGGTGCGATCTATTCACGATCCTCCACGAACACAATTACGGGTAACAGATTTCTCGGAAACCACGGAAGTGGCACTTGGTCTTACCCCTTTTTTGGAGGCGCCGTCCTTGTGATTGCGGGGACGGTGGAGAACAACGAATTCGACGGCAATAGAGCGTATGGAGTGTGCGGTGCGCTTTGCATCACGCAATCCGGCACCGTGCGAAACAATGTGTTTCGTAACAATGCATGCGAGTCTGGTAACGGTGGTGCCCTTCATGTCGGTGCTTTCTATGACCCTAGTAGCACCGCTTGCGCCATCATCGAAAACAACCTCTTCGAGGACAACAAGGCCACCAATCCCGGCGGCACCGCTTATTCCGGCGGTGCCGCTTATCTGAACGGTGCCAGCTTCGTCCTCCGCAACAACACCTTTCTCCGCAACACCGCCACCGGAAGTGCTGGCGGCGTTTATCTGCCGACGACCCGACCGACCGGCAGCATCGTCACCAACAATCTCTTCGCGCAAAACACGAGCGGCGATTCCGGCGGCGGAATGTTGGTCAAGCTCGACAGCGCCGATGCCGCCAACATCGCCAGCCTCGATCTGATCAACAACACGTTCACCGGCAACACCGCCACCAACCTCGGCGGCGGGCTTCGGATTGAGGTGGTCGATAACAACGAGATCCTCAACGTTTACAACAACATCATCTGGGGCAACAGCGCCCATGACGGTGACGACATCTATCTGAGCGGCTTCGGTGCCAGCAAGAAGCTGATGAACAACATCGTCCACGACGTGGCCGGGGTCTTCGAACTCGCCCTGAACAACATCGACGCCGCCCCGGTCTTCTTCAACCCGACCTCGGACGACTACCATGTCAGGCTCGGCTCCCTGAACATCGACGCCGGCGACCCGGCGGCCCCGAACCTGCCAAGCACCGACCGCGACGGCCAACCGCGGGTGGCGGGACTGCGGGTGGACATGGGCTGCTACGAATTCGACAACACCGGCGGCCATCCGGCCGATCTCAACGACGACTTTGTGATCAGCCAGGCGGAATACGACAACTACGCGGCGGCCTGGAAGAACGACCTGGGCTGGAGCCGCGGCCCGCAGCCGATTGATGCCGACTACGTCACCCGCGCCGGCTTTATTCTCACCAATGGCGGCACCTATCACAACGACGGCGGGTCCATTCCCACCAACTGGAAACCCGGCACCGGCAATTGAGTGGATTCACCCCTCACCGCCCCAGTCCCGTGAATCCAGCCCCTCAACTCGCGGTCCATAGCCTGGAGGACAGCCGTCTCGGCTGTCAGGGCATGCGGCCGTCCCGGCTGCAGCGAGCGCCTGAGGTGCCATGGCGACGGTGCTTCTGCCGCGCAAGCGCAAAACAGGCGGGACGCCCGTTTTCCCTGACAGCCGGGACGGCTGTCCTCCATGCCTGCTTCTTCCTCCTCCTCGCCCCCGCCGCCTTCGCGGCCCAGCTCGCCACGCCGGTCTTCGCGCCCTCGGATGGCAGCAGCGTGCCGGTGACCGTGACCATCACCGCCGACCCCGGCGCGACCATCCATTACACGGCGGACGGTTCGCTGCCCGATGAGACCGCACCGGTCTTCACAACCCCGATCCCGGTGACCTCGCCCGGCGTGCTGCGGGCCCGCGCCTACCGCAGCGGCGACGACCCGAGCATCGTGGTCAGCGCCCGCTACTTCGAGGTGGAACCGCCAGTGCCGGAATTCACCATCGAACGCGCGGTTAGCGGTGCCGGCACCACCGCACCCGCGGTCGCCCTAACCATCGTGGCCCCGCCGGGCGTCCGCTGTTGGACCTATGAAGAACTTCTGCCGCCCGCCGTGACGCCCGATGCGCTCACCGGCGGCGGCATCTGGCTCCCCGGCCCGCACGCGATCCGCTGGGGACCCTTCCTGGACACGGCCTCAGCCGCCCTCGGCTATGCTCTAACGGGAGTTGCCGGCCCCCACAGCGTTTCCGGCGCGGCCTCACTCGACGGCTACTGGACAATCCCGGCAGCGGCCACCGCTGTGACCATCGGCCCGCCGCCCGGCGACCAGCCCGCCGAGGTTGCGCCGCCGGTCATCGCCACCAGCCCGTCACCATTTGTTAGCCTGCCGGTGACCGTCACCCTGAGCACGGCGACTGCGGGCGCGGAGATTCGTTTCACCACCGACGGCAGCACGCCGAGCACAACCAGTACCCTTTACACAGCGCCTCTGGAAATCACCGTCGCAACCTGCCTGCGGGCGCGGGCCTTCAAGACCGGCTTCCTGCCGAGTCCGGCCCGCACCGCGTGGTTTGCCAACCCGGACGAAGTCCCGCCGATGACCGCCGACACGGTGTTGGACACCACCAACCCCGCCGCTCCGGTGGTGACCAGCACGGTCGCACCCGGCCCGGCAGCCGCCTGCTGGACCTACGAGGAAGAGTTGCCGCTCTATCTAACACCATCCGGGATCACGGAGGCGGGTGCCTTCGACCCCGCCACCGGCACCTTGAAATGGGGACCCTTCAACACCCCTGCCCAACGCGTGTTTTCCTACACTCTAACCGGTCCGACGGGAACCCACAGCGTCGGCCGCGCCTGGAGCATCGACGGCAGCGGCACTGCGCAGTGGCCGGGCTTCCAGGTGGTGATCGCTGCGGGCGGCGGCAGCGTCACCCCGCCGCCGTTGGCCAAGGTGGCCGCACCGGTCCTCGCTCCGCCCAACGGCAACAGCCTGCCACTCGAGGTCACCATCGCCTGTGCCACCGCCGGGGCGACGGTCCGCTACACCACCGACGGCAGCATCCCGACGCCGGCCAGCAGCGAATACCAAGGGCCGCTGCATCTCACCGCTCCGACCCTCCTGCTCGCCAAGGCGTTTCTAACAGGCCAGCGGCCGAGCGCCCAGGTGATGGGAGTTTTCGGCAGTCCCGAGGAAGGAGAAAAGAGCCTGGCCTTGGTCCGCACGGTGAGTGGCGATGCGTCGGTGGCACCGCTCGTCACCGTGGCGGCCACGCCGACGGGAGCCGTGAGCTGCTACAGCATCACCGAGGAAGTCCCGCAAGGACTGAGCGCCTACGAAGTCTCGGCAAGTGGCCACTGGAACGAAACCACTCGCATGATCCACTGGGGACCTTTCAATGATGCCACGGTACACACTGTCAGCTTCCGCCTGAGCGATCTCTCGGGGACCTTCCGGCTCGACGGCAGCGGCAGTTTCGATGGCCAGGCGGCGGCCACCACGGGTGCCAACCAAGCGACGGTGCTCCTCGACTCCATCGGCAAGGTGGCCCTGCCGGTGATCTCGCCGACCCCGACCGGCCTGTTCCCGAGCGTCGTCTCGATCTCGTGCCCGACGCCGGGCGCGGTGATTCATTTCACCACCGACGGCACTCTGCCCGATGCCAAGTCGCCGGTCTATCAGACGCCATTCACCTTGCAAACGGTGACCTTGGTGCAGGCCAAGGCGTTCGTCGATTGGATGCGGGCTAGCGACATTGCCCAACGCTACTACGGCCCGGAAATGTTGCCGCCCGACGCCACGCTCACCCGCCGGGTCATCCGCAGCGGCACGGTCAGCCCGCAGATTGAGCTGCTTGTCCATCCCGGCGGGCAGGTCGGTTGTTATAGCGTCGAGGAAACCATCCCCGCCGGGCCGGTGCCGCAGTCGATCACCGCGGGCGGCTTGTTCAATCCGCAGACCCGCGCGATCAAGTGGGGACCTTTCCTTGGCAGCTCTGACCGCACGCTCAGCTACCACCTCGGCGGCACCGGCGGACTCTACACGTTAAGTGGCAGCGGCAGTTTCAACGGCTTCCATCTCGCAACCGGCGGCGAGCAGGAAGTGCTGATCGGCAACTTCGCCGCCACCTCGTGGCAGGTCGCCGCCAACCACACGCTTGAGCCAAGCACCCGCCTCAATGTGGCACCCGCCAGCACCGTCACTTGCTATAGCGTCGAGGCCTTCCTGCCAGACGGCTTGACGCCGAGCGGCATCACCGACGGCGGCCTCTGGAACGCGGAAACCGCCGTGATCAAGTGGGGGCCATTCCGTGATGCGCTGGCCCGTGAATGCTCGTATGCCATCGGTGGCAGCTACCTCGCCTACGAAGCCCGCTACCGGATCAGCGTGGATGGCCTGAGCATGATCGTTTACGGCGATACGCAGGTTGAAGTCTCGCTGCCCGCGCCGGAAAACCTAACCGCCACCCCCGGCAATGCCGCGATCTTCCTCACCTGGAATCCGGTGCCCCCCGCCACCGGCTACCGCCTCCACTACCGCCGCGACGATGGCATCGGTGGCGAGCAAACCCTCGATCTCGGTCTGCCCGGCTTTCCCTTCCACGCCCTGCGCGGACTGGCTAACGGCCAACTCTATCACTGCCAACTCACCGCCTATGGCCCCGGCTCGACCGAATCGGCACGCTCGGCCGTCGCCAGTGCCACGCCCAATGCCGGTGCCGGCGATTGGGGCGCTCTAACCTTTGACCGCGACCATTACGACAGCCCCGCTGAAACCGCCGTGCTCACTCTAACAGACACCGACCTCGACACCGACCCCGCCACCGCCGAGACCGTCCCGGTCCAGGTCGCCAGCACCACCGATCCCACCGGCATCCGGCTCATCCTAACCGAAACCGGCCCTCACACCGGCGTCTTCACCAGCACCGCCAGCGGGCTCGACCTGGCGTTCACCTTTGCGGCCAGCGACGAGGCCGGCGCGCGCCTCCAGGTCCGCGAGGGCGACACCCTGACCGCCACCTATGCCGACGCCCTGCCCGCCGGCACCCGCAGTGCCACGGCCGGCTTTTCCGAATACGACAGCGACCACGACGGCCTGCCCGATTGGTGGGAGCGGGAAACCTTCGGCGGGCTCGGCATCGCGAACGGCCTAACCGATTTCGACCACGACGGCGACACGGATCTGACCGAATGGATCACCGGCATGTCGCCGACCGACCCGGCCTCGCGGCAAGTGGTGTCGGTCGAGGTGGTTCCCGGCGACGGCGTCCTGGTCCGCTGGAACTCCGCACCCGGCCGCCGCTACACGCTGCGCAAGAGCATTGATCGCCTGGACGGGTTCTTCGACCTCGTTGAGGACCTCCCCGCCACCCCTGGCGGCACCAACGAATACCGCGACATTCTCCTGCCTGGCGCGACCGGCGTCTTTTACTCGATCCGGGTGGAACTGGGGCCGTGAAGATATGGCAATCGAAACGCGGAAGCGCGGAGGCGCGGAGAGATTCGCGGAGAGATGGGATCGGGTCTTCAAATGGATCTGAGACTGGGGTGTTCAAAACTCCGGAAAAACCGGAACCATATCTCCCTCGGAAGCCAAGGTGCAATTTCAATGCCAATGCGAATGTGTTTGCAGTGCGGATTGATGGCTTGAGAATCTGATGGACTATTTCCGAACCGGGCACATCCGGTGGTTGAAACCCTGTGCTCCTTCATCATGGGTTATTCCCTGTTGGATCGTGTGCCGGGTTTCGCATGAAGATCTGCATGTTAGCATGGAATGTATTTGGTAAAATGATGAGGGGTAAAATGATGAAGAACTGGAAGCGGGCTTCTGTTCTCTGGAGTTTTGATCTTTTCTTCCATCATTTTACCCTTCATCATTTTACCAAATTTCTGAATGATCAGACTTCTAACGGCATGTATATTTGTTTACGGCTCCTAAGAAGTTTTTTCCACGGATCACACGGCTTACCACGGATAAGACTCCTCTTTTGAACACCCCAGTCAGTGAGGCCTCCGGAGATGGCGTCACTCCAGCGAGTTGAACCAGGTCATGCCGGGGCGCTCCAGGGTGGTGGCGAGGGCGGCGGCGTCGCCCTCGACGGCTTGTTTGCCGTGCGCATGGCCATCGAGGAAAATCACCAACTCGAGTTGGTGCGCGGGGCTACGGCACTCGGTGCAGAACTTGCGGACCATGGCTGTTGGAGGCAGGGTTTGGCGGCCCATCACGGTGACGAGCGGGAAGGTGAGGTGGGCGGAGTTGGCATAGGCCCGTGCCACCAACTCGGTGCAGACGAGCTTGTCCGCGCTGAAGAAATCAAACTCGAAGTCATAGGGTTTGCCGAGATGATGGAAGGCGCGGGCCACGGCGTCCGTGCGCTCCTCCCGGGTTGTGAGTGAGGGTCGCAGGACGGCGGCGGAGTCGGCCACGCCGAGGCAGTGTTCGAGGGTGGTGAAGCGCACGCCTTCGGGAACGGCCTCGATGATGGCATGCAGGTGGCCGTCGGCACCGCGCCGTTTGAACTCGTCCCAGTGCGGGGCCACCCACTCGTGCGTGGCAAGGCCGAGGGCCTCGACCTCCTGCGGAGTGCCGATGTAGAGCGCGGCGTGCGCCCAGTAACCGGGCATGAAGGCCCGCGAGAGAAACCAATCCTGGCGTTCGATGAGGATGTCACCCGGTCTGACCAGCCGGCGGATCTGCTCCAGTTGCTCGGGTCGGACCCGCGGGCCCTCGTGGCGCTGGCGGACCCGGGTGCTGCCCACTGCCCGGGAGACGGCGGATTGTCCCTGATAGAGGGTGCTGGCCCGCAACCGGTCGGCCTCCTGCAGCACTCTGCCGAGCAACCCCGTATCATGCGGCGGAGCGACGCGGGTTTGTTGGATGAGGCGATGGAAGCTGGCCTGGGGCTCCGGTTCGCGCAGCTTGGCGGCGTCGTAGCTGGCGGCAGCGGCATGATACTCCGCCAGGGCCGCCCGGAACGGCGCGAGATTGCGCTCATTCCTGAGATTGGCGCTGATCGTATCATAAAGCCCGGCCGGGAGGCCCCAGGCCGGCTCGCCTTCGTTGAGCTTGCGTTGGGCTTGCGGCTCGTTTTCAAAGATGGCGACAAAGCTCGAGGAGTAGTGATAGAGCGCGCAGCCGGCGGCGAGATCGAGCAGCGCGGCACGCAGGCGCAGGCGCGGATCGGCGATGGTGCGCTGGGCGCGGTAGCGCAGAATCAGTTCCAACAACTCCTGCCGGCAATTCAGATAGGTTAGCATCTGCTGGCTGATGCGGTCGTTGTCCGCATCGTTGAAAAACGAGCGCTGGCCGGACTCGAAGCCGGTGCGGAGTGACCGGATGTCTTGCTCAAGGGCGGCCATGCCGTCCAGCACCAGGCCGAGGTGGTGTTCGTCGCCGGTGATGAGCGCTTCCAGACTGGCGGCATCCATCTTGCTGTAATCCGGCGCCGGGCGCAGCAGGGCGTCGAGCGGATTGAGCCTGAAGCCGACGCGCAGGCCGCAGATGGCAAACACCAGCACCACCACGGCAATGAGTCCGGTGAGGATGCTGAAGCGAAAGGCCGGCCGTTCATACAACTTCAGCGGCCTCGCCGGGAGCGGCGCGCGCAGGGCGGCGTATTCCTCGCTGAGGCTGCTGAGGCGGACCCGCAACTTGGCCTGCGCGGCCCGCAAGTCTTTCAACACCTTCCGCTTGAACAGCATGCGCAGTTCCACCCACCAGTCGCGTGACACGACGGCAAGAGTCTGGAAATAGCGCAGTGCGAAGAGCCCGGCGACCGGGGTGGTCAGCACCCAGAACCATGCCAGCCATGGGAGGAAATAACCCGCCAGCAGCCACCAGGTGAAGGCATACCAAAGCAGAAACACCGGCAAGGCCACCGCCAACCGCGACAGGGCGATGGTGGTGGCTCCCGCCTGCGGCAGCAAGCGGACGATGCAACGCTCCACCACCAACGGCGGAACATTCTGCAGGGTGCCGCACAGCACGGGAACCAAGCCGCAGACCAGCCGGACGCTGCGCCACGCCAGGGAAAGCAAGCGCCTGGCACCACCCACGTTGACCAGATCCGCGCTCACCCGCAAGCCGTGCCTCTTGAGGTGGGCGCGATGGACCACCAAGGCCCGCCCGATGCTGGCAACCTTTTCCGGGTGGGCCTTGCCGAAATGATTCAAGGCCTCCGCCACGCTCTTGCGCTGCTGCAGCGAAAAGATTTTTTCGCCGCCGGGGGCGTGCAAGGCCGGATCGAGGGTCTCGAGATCCTCAAGGAAAGGTTCCAGCTCGGAGACGTCGAGATGAATGATGACCTCGCGCAGACGGGCGGCGATTTCATCGGTTAGAACATGCCGCGCCTTGGCTGTGGAAGGGGCCCCGACCAGCAGCGCGGCGGCATCTAACGGCCGGCCCACTTCAATCCAAACCGCGCTCCGAAACAGCCGCTTGTCGTCGTAGTTGATCCCCACCGGGACCACTTGCAGACCGGTGGCACCGGCCTCAAGGGCCTGTTGGATCATGCGGGCGGTGCCGCCGAGCACCTCGCTCAGCGCCCGCAGGTCGTGGGTTTTGCCCTCAGGAAAAATGCCGACGGCGGAACCTGCGGCGAGTGACTCCGCTGCCATGGAGAGGCTGAGGAGGCTGCGTTTGGTCAGGGTGGGATCGTCTTTCGGCCGGTGGACCGGAATCATGCCGATCCACCTGATGAACTTGCCGAAGAACGGGACATGAAACAACGGCGCCTTGGCGAGAAAACGCACCCGACGCCTGGCCGTGAGACCGACCAGCACCGGATCGATCAGCGAGTTGGCATGGTTGGCGACGAGCAGCAGCGGCCCGCTTTGCGGGATGTGGTGTCTGCCAACGATGCGGACCGGCGAGTAATAGAACCAGACGATCAGCCGACCGGCCCTGACCAGCACGGTGGCCAGAAGTTGGATGAGTGCGGACATGACTCAGGCGTTGTCTAACAGTTGTGCCATGCGGGTGAAATGGGAGTCATCGAAGCCGATCGCCCGCTTGAGAAACACATCGCGCTCCAACACGTTGGGTTCCCGGCTGGAGCGCCGCCAGGTCGCGCGATCGATGAGTCCCATGCGCCACGGACCGAAGCCGCTGACGGCGATGGGAAAATCACTGCCATGGATGATCCGGTGTCTAACCGGCTCCGGCAGGATCTGCGGCAACGTGCGGCAGCGCAGCGGGCTGCAGAGGGCGGAGTTGTCGCCGAACAGCCGTGGCCACTGGTCAAACATTGCCAGCAGGGCCGCCGTGTGATCGGCATCCCACAACCCGGAACGACCGGCACAGTGGGCGGCGATGACGGTCACTCCGCATTCGAGCGGGAAGCGCAGCAAGCGGGGATCGGCAAACCGATGGCATAGCACCGGCAGCGAGTGCTCGCCGCCGGTGTGGGACAGCAGGATCATGTTAGACTCGGCCATCTTCTCCCAGAACGGACGGTGGCGCGGCGCGGAGTAGTCCACGTTGAGGCAGTTGGGCAGCAGCTTGAGCACCCGGGCCCCGGCTTGCAGGCAGCGCTCCAGTTCCGCCATCGCATCAGGCCGCGCCGGGTGGATGGAGACCCCCGGGATGAAGCGGTCGGGATGCCGCGCGCACACCGCCAGCAGATAACTGTTAGGCACATAGAACGTGCCTTGGTCTGGCAGCGGCGTGCCATCGTCGCGGTGGGGCAGGTCCTGGGCCAGCAGGACCACGGCATCCAGCGAGGAGTCGCGGACTTGTTCGGCGAGGCGCGTGACCAAAAGCGCATCGAGCCCCTCCCGCAGGGCGGAAGGTGGCAGGCCGGCCTCGCGCACAATGACTTGCGCCATCAGGCGGTGCACGATGGATTTGAGGCGCAGCCAGCAACCACTGCCGGAACTGCCATCACCCAGGAGATGGACGTGGCAGTCGATTTTTCGCAAAGACGCGCTTGGCATGGGGGGACGGTAGCGGTGCCCGGCTTGAGAGTCGATGACAATCATCGCCGCGGCTGGATGGAGCCCCCCACAGCAGGCAGACGGCGGCGAGTTGGAGCGTGATCGTGTTTCGTCTCATGATGGTTGGCTTGCGGTGGAGGAATCATGCCCGACTCCGCTGCACTTGGCCGGGTGCCAAGTGGCCGGAACCGGGTGGTCCGCGCTTGAGGCCGGCCGGAGGGTCCGGCCTAACAGAAACCCGCGGAGTTCCTCGCCGCCACGAGCTGCGTCCGCAGCTTGTGATGGAGGTCGCTCACCCGCTGCCAGACGACCGGCGCCAGCTCCTCGCTGAAACCGTGGGCCGCCAGCCATGTTTCCAACGCGCTGAGGTCGTTCTCGTCACCCAATGATTCCGCCAGTGTCACGCAGGTCTCATCCGTCGGCTCCCCCAGGAGGGCTTGCGTGCCAAGCCATGCTTTCAAGGCCTTGCGCAACTCGTGAAATGCCGGTGCGTCGCGGTGCTGCATCCCCACCCGCCTCATGCGTTTGCCCACGCGCCGCCGCAACCGGCGCACCCCGTGCGGCAACTTCCCCTGCAACTCGTCTTCGGTTCTCCGCGCCAGGGCCTGCCGCACCTCCCCGATTTTGGCCTGCGCCCATGCGACCGCCTCTGCCGGCGGCCTGCGCCCGGCCGAGCGTGCCAGCTTCCCCAGCAGCGCTCCCACCGCGCGCACTGCGGGGTCCTGCCCCTGCGGTCCCTCGTCCCAGCCCAGACGTTCCCAGGTTTTCAACCTCGAGACCGCGTCGCGCTGGCCTGCCAACAAGCGTCCCACTCCGGTCACCGCCCGCACCGTGGCCCCGGGCATTCCCACCAATGCCAACCCGCCGCGCAGTGCCTTGCCGAGTTTGCGAATCTCATGCACGTCTTCGGACACCCGCCGCTTCGAGTCCAGCAACCCGCCCAGGCGGGCCTCCATCGCGTCGCACAGCCCCACCAGACGCGCCCGCAGGCCCGCTCCCATCGCTGCTTCTTTCTCATGCATCGCGGCTGCACCCTACCCCAGCCCGCCCGGCTTGTCAGCTATGAAATCCCAGTCCAAGTTTGTCTAACGGCAAAGTGAGCCGCTTTAAAGGACCTCGGAACTTGCGTCCGCTCTTTTCATGATCGATCATTGATTCCGCACCCGGCCTCTCGTGATCGAGCGTCCGGGAAGACCAGAACTCCTGAAAATATGAACGACATCACATACCCCCGCAGCCCGCTCGAGACGATGGACGGATGGACCCACCTGCCGCGCTACATTGACAAAATCCGCCTGCACCTGGCCGATAGGTTGCATCCCGATTACCAGCCGAACTTCGGCAAGGGTTTCGACGGCATGTGGCTCAAGGCAGCCGACGTGACGCACGAGCAAATGATCGAGGTGGTGCAAAACGCGATGACCGACGGCGAGGTCTGCGACTGGGTCCGGCAGCATGTCAAGCCATCCCCCGCCGCGAAAGCGGCACACCGCGAAGCCATGTTGAACCGCCCCGCTCCCGACGACACGGCCGGACAGGAACGGATCCGGCAGCGCAAGGAGGAAGCCGGCCTCGCAGACCGCGACGACGTGAAAACCTTTGTTGATCTGATCGACGCCGACGAGAACCGGACCTGACCGTCGCCCACCCCACCGATTCCACCGCCGACCTGCCCCCCGAGGATGCCGCCGGGGCGGTGAAGACGGAGCATGTTGACTGGAATGAAACTGAAATGCTGAAACAGAACATTCGGGCGGTGGTGCGCAGGATCATGGTGCATCCGCAGGAGAAGTGGTTCCGCGTTGAGTGGTTCGACGGTCGTCACGTCACCAGTGAGGATGGAGCGGCGGCGGCGGCGGTCGAGGCGGACGGGCAGCCACCGGTAACGAGTCCGACCGGAGATTGACCTGGCGCTTGTTCAATCCGCACGCCAATGGAGCGGATTTCCGCCTAACGGTGCGCCCAACCAACGCGGATGGTGCATGAGACGGTCGGACATATTGCCAGACCTTGTGCGGCCGGCACGTGCCCACACGCATGATTACGCGGCAAATCCGGGGCATGGTGCGAAGCCTCCACACCCCGGATCCGTGATGGTCGAAAAAATGGTGTCCGTTCAGCCAACTCAGCACGCCACGAAGCTGTAACGTCATACGTCTGGTAGTGTACCCGCTTGCGGAACTCCGTCCAGCCCGGCGCAAAAACATCCTTGCTCACGCGCTTGCCGTTAAGGTGCAGCTCGTAGGTTCCCAGCGCAGTGACATACACCATGGCACGCTTCACCGGTGTATCCACCGTGAAGCTCTTGCGCAGATAGGGCGCGGGGATTCGCGCCAGGTCGGCTAGCGGCGGCCCGCCACCTGTAGGTGAACCTCCTTCCTGCGAAACCGGCCACGCCGAATCATCGAAACCAGGTTTGTCACATCCGGCGGCTGGTTCCTGTGATGCCTTCCATGTGTTATCCGTTGGCACAATCATATCATCGCCGAACTCAAACTGGATCACCAGGCGACCCGTCACGCCCGGCATTTGTAGATCGGTATGACCTGCCGTTAGAGTGACCGCGTTAGCACCGGGCTTCAGGGCCTTGGTGGCATCCAAACGTGCGGTGCGTTCCCAGTGGGCACCGTGGCCAATCGCCGTGCCGTTGATGGCCGCATCGCAATAGTTGTCAGCCGACAAAAGCCAGCACCGCACACTTGACTTTGCGCTCGGATGGAAGATCGAACTGTTTGCGGAAGCAGATATTGGCGCTCACCTTGCCCATGTTTGCTGGAAACCTCAACCATTTCAGGCCCTGAATGTTGAACAGCCTGTCATCCGCGGCAGCTTCCGGCGAAGGCTGGTAAGCCGCATCATAGCCGATCCAGTTAGCCTTCCAATCGTCAGGCTGGAGTAAGGCCCCGTAAAGAAATAGACCCTACAAACTCTGCATGTTAGCATGGAATCAATTTGGTAAAATCATGATAGGGTAAAATCATGAAGAACTGGAATTGTGCTCCCGCTATCGGGAATTCTGATCTTTTCTTCCATCATTTTACCCTCCAATATTTTACCAAATTTCTGAATGATCAAACTTCTAACGCCATGTCTATCTATTTACGGCTCCTAAGCCCATCGTCCAGGACGCAGGTTCGCTCCAGGCAAAAGAGGTCGGAGGTCGGAGGCCAGAGGTCAGCGTCCAGATATTCACTTTCCAGAAGCACTGCTGGCTACTCACCAGCAGTTGACCCGCATACTCCACCTGGATGCTCTGGTCACTCGCCACCTTCCCGCTATCCCAAAGGTCGCCTTGATCTTTGCCTAACAATTCCGGGGTCGTGGCCACCAGCACCTGACAGGCGGTTTGGTTCTGACCTCTGTCCTCCGAACTCTGACTTCTCTCTTCAATGACCAACGACAGGCGCGGCTTTTGCGCGTCGATGCCGAGCGGGTTGTCGCGGTATTAGCAGCGCAGGTTCGTCCTGGCGGCTGACACTGTAGGGATGGAGGACAGCATCGTAATGGCGGCAATGAGGTATGCCGCAAAGCGGCGGGTGGTGTGTTCTTTCATTTGGATTCGGCTTTGATAGTCTCCGTCAGGGTGGATTGGAACCGGTAGGTCCCGGAACCTACCTCGTACACCGCAGCGCCGTTTTCCATGCGCAGGAACTTCACGCCCTGCGCCCGCGCAGCGAGCTTGTTAGACTCGGTCACTCCGGCGGCGTCCTTCGACGGAACATACACCGTCGCGGTGGTGTTCATCGGTATCGTGACTTCCATCGTTAGCTTGCCGGCATCGAGCTTCCAGTTGCTGACGATGCGGCCGTGAATCGAGTCATAGCCGCACTTAACCCACGTGAGGTCGCCGACAATGGCCGGCTTGATGATGATCTTCTTGAACCCGGGGCCGGATTCATCGGGGCAAATGCCGGCCAGGGATTTGAAGAACCAAGCCGACACATCTCCGAACATCACGTGGTTGTGAGAGCCGTCGCTATCGTCCCACTTTTCCCAAAGGGTAGTGGCTCCCTGCTTGATCCAGTAACCCCAGCTCGGCTGGGTTGTCTGTGCAGTCACCTTGAACGCCACATCAGCCCGCCCGTTGTTGGCAAGTACGTGGAGCAGATACTTGGTTCCCAATATTCCGCAGTCGAGATGGTTGCCCTGCATCTCAACATTGGCGACGAGATTATCTAACACGGTGTCAACATCCGCAGGTTCCACCAGCCCCTGGTATAGCGCGCAGGACAACGCGGTCTGCGATCCATTAGCGTATTGCTTTGTCTGCCCGTTTAGAAACTCCCTGTTGAATGCCTGCCTGATAGCGGCGGCAAGTTGGGCATATTTTGCCGCGTCATCCGGCTGGCCAAGAATCCCGGCCATTTTTGACACGATTACAGCGTCACAGTAATAGTAGCCGGTGGATGTCACCTCCACGGGTGTCTCGGTCTTTGCCACGCTCCAGTCGCCGGGGTCGATGCCAACAATGCCGTTCTTTGCCATGCTCGTTAGATAATCGACATAGCGTTTCAGGTTCTCGTAGTGCTCGGCCAGGAGGCGAATATCGCCGCGATATTGGTACATGTACCATGGAATCAGGACATACGCGGAAGTCCAGCCAGGGCCGCCTCCCCATTGGTAACCCCAGCCGCCGGTTGGAACGATGCCCGGCAGTTCGCCGCTGTCACGTTGTTCATCCTTGAAATCTAACATCCACTGGGTATAGGCAGCCGACGCGTCGAAGTTGTAAAGACCGGTCTCGGCGGCCACATGAGCGTCGCCGGTCCAGCCGATCTTCTCACGGTTTGGGCAGTCGGTTGGATGGCCATGGAAGTTGTTCAGGTACGACCAACGGGTGCAATGCTGAATCTTGTTCAACAGCTCATTGGAACATTCAAACGTGCCGGCATTCTCCAGGTCGGTATGCATCACAAGTGCTTCCAGATCAGCCAGTTTGGGTTCACCGGGGAAACCTGTCACCTGGACATATTGGAATCCGTGATACATGAACCGGGACTGCCAGATTTCCGTTCCCTTGCCCTTGAGAACATAACGTTCCGTCTGGAACTCGGCGGACTGGCAGAACACCTTGATCCGGTCTGGATTCAGGGTCCCGTCGTCATGCAGCAATTCGGCGTACTGGATCTTCACCTCCGTCCCAGCCGGACCTGTCACAGCCAAGCGGGCGGTGCCGGCAATATTCTGCCCCATATCATATAGATAAACACCCGGCTTGGGCTGGGAAACCTTAACCGGTTTCAGAACCTCCGTGACGCGTATTGGCTGAACCATCTGGGCACTGAGCTTGCCTTTGGGCGCATCAACCACCTTGGCCGCGACCCACTTCGAATCATCGTAGCCGGCAGTGTTCCACCCTTCTTTCTCCAGCCTGGCGTCATACACTTCCCCGCTCAGCATGCCGTCAAACTGAATCGGACCTGTGGAGTATTTCCACGACTCGTCGCTGATGATTGTTTGGGTGGACCCGTCGGCAAATGCGATTTCAAGCTGGAGCAGCATCTTGGGTTTGGCACGCCAAGGTGCCGTGTCAAAGCTCCACGGGTTCTTCACGTGATAATTATACCAACCGTTTCCAAGCATCACCCCCATGGCATTATTGCCATTCTTCAGTTGGCGGGTCATGTCGTAAGTCACATAGAGCACACGCCGGTCATATCGCGTGAATTTCGGGTCCAGCACATGGTCGCCGACCTTTTGTCCATTCAGTGTCAGCTCATAATATCCCAAGCCGCTGATATATGCCGTGGCACGTTCAATTTTCTTGTCCAGGGAGAACGTCTTCCTGAGGAGCGGAGCAGGTTCGATCGGCGCATCGGTGGGAGCGCCAATCCACTTCGCCTTGAAATCCTGCGGGTTTAGGAGGCCCATCGACCACCCGGCAGGGGCGCTCCAGGCCGACGCTTTGCCGCCCTTGTCCCAGACGCGGACTTTCCAATGGCAGGCCAGCCGCGACCCTAACAGCTTTCCGGAATACTCCACCTGGATGCTCTGATCCGACTCCACCTTGCCGCTGTCCCACAGGTCGCCCTGGTCTTTGGCTAATGATTCCGGTGTCGAGGCGACCAGCACTTGATAGCCACTTTGTTTCTGACCTCTGTCCTCTGAACTCTGACTTCTCTCTTCAATGACCCATGACAGCCGGGGCTTTGCCACGTCGATGCCGAGCGGATCCACGAGGTATTCGCAGCGCAGGCGCGACGGCTCCGCGACGGAGGCTGACAGGCAGGTCAGCATGGCGATTCCGGCAAGCAGTCCGGCGGCGATACGGGTGACGATGGGGTTCATAAGATTCTTCAGAGTTGTGTCCTTTCCTCGTTCATTTCCACGGAATGACCTGCATCTCCTCGAACGTCGTGTTTTGGCCGCCGATCTCGCCCATCGTGGGCGTGGCTGCCCAGACCAGCCAGCGATAGGATCCGAGCGGCTTGTCCGCGCTGCGGCGGATGCTGGTGGCCTCATGTTCGGTCCGCTCCCCACGGGAATCCACCGTGATGACCGGTGTGAAAGCCTTGGTATCGGCGACGTTCCAACCCGGGTCCGTGGTGGAATTGCTGCCGTAAAGAGTGAACGACTGTCTGGCATGCGTATTGCCGGACGCGTAGGTATTGACCCGGGCAATGCTTTTCACTGCACCCAGATCGTACCTGATCTTGCCGGTGTCAACCCCGCCGGCAAAGGTCGGCCCGCGGTTGCACTCGATTTTACCATCTACCAGAAGCTCAGTGGCACCTATGGTCAACTCAGCTCCACCCACAGATGCCTTTGCCGGCAATACCGCCGATGGGTCACTGAGCGGGATCGTCTTGAACTCGGGCTTCCACAGGTTCTCTCTTGTCACGTAGGTGTAATGGGTCAGATCAATCGGCAGCAGCTTCTGCTGCCGATTGATTGTTAGTGTCAACTTCCCGCCGGCGGATTGATCAGCCATGGCAGTGATGTCAGCGATTGATTTCGCCTCCTTGCCATTGCAGGAGATGATCACGTCGTCCTTTTTCAAGCCGGCCTTGGCGGCGTCACTGGCGGCGGGCACGTCAAGCAGCAACACGCCGCCGTCGGTAGTCAGTCCGTAGGCGGCGCGCTCCTTGGCACCGGCAATCTCACGGGCCTGCGCCTGCCAAAGCAACCTGGCCGCAGGCATCAGCGCGGGAATCTGCCCGGAGAAGGTCAGTTTGAGCGAATAGGCGCTGCATGGATAGGGTTCCTTGGGCGGCAATGAGATCTGGAGTGACTCGCCGTCCTGGGTGAATTTGAGCTTGTCCGCGGATCCTAACAGCGTGACGGCCAGCAAACTCTTCAGGTCGATGCGGGATTTGGCCAGGGTCTTGATTTTCACCACCGCACCGTCGCCTGGCCAGCCAAGGGTCGTGGCATAGAGGACGTTGTTCGCCTTGTTGCGGGTGAAGCGGATATCGGCGGCCGAGCCGCTGGAAATGCCGCTGAAGTTCTTATGACCCTCGCCGAAAGCCTCCCAGGTGCGGGTGGAGAAGATGGCCTCGCCGATCAGGTTGAAGTCATGCTCCATATCCTTGAACATGGTGATCACTTCTTCTTCCAGCTCGCCTTCACCGGTTAGAGGCACATTCAGCAGTAGGTTGCCGTTTTTGCTGACCACATCGATCAGGGTATGGATAATTTCAAAGCCCTTCTTGTAATCCTTTCGGCGGTCGCGCAGCCAGTACCACTCACCACCCGTGGGTTTGTCGGTCTGCCAGAAGTTCTTCTGAAGGGTGGCGGGAAATTCGAACTCGAAGTTTTCGGCGCCGATGGGACAGCCGCCCTTGAAGTTGGCCACAGCCTGCAATTTGCCGCCATGTTCCTTGAGACTCTGGTTGTAGAGATGCGAGACGATCTTGTAGCCCTTGTCCTTGAAGGGCGGGCCGCCGTCGGTGTAGTAGAGGTCGGGATGATAGCGATCAATCAGGTCTTTCATCCGGTCCTCGAAGTTCTGCTCGAACTCAGGCGGGCCGACATCCTGCGGTCCTTCGTATCCCGGATCGCTGCTCTTCCATGGCACGCCGTAGAGGTCCTGGAATTGCGGGTCCTGGCCGTCATACGGCACGCCCGCCAACGGGCCGGTCTTGTCGGCCCCGTGCGAGGTCTGCAGCCAGCGGTAGGTCCGGGCGACGTGCGAGGCCACGCCGAAATGCAGGCCGTTAGCCACGGTGGCCTTTTGCCACATCCCGCAAATATCCTTGCCGGCGGTGGCCATCGAATTGAAACGCGGCTGGAATTTGGAATCCCACATGTCGAAGTTGTCATGGTGCGATGCCACTGGCACCACGTAGCGCGCGCCGCCCTGCTTGTATAACTTCACGAGCCGGTCGGCCTGGGCCTGGTCGAATTTTTCGGCCTTGAACAGCTTGCAGATATCCTTGTAGCCGAACTTCGAGGGATGGCCGTAGGTGGCGCAATGATACTTGTAGCCCTCGCTGCCCTCTTCGTACATCCAGCGGGCATACCACGTGGAGGCCACGCCGGGGATGCTCTCCGGCCCCCAGTGCATGAAGATGCCGAACTTGCCGTCGATGAACCACTCGGGGATCTCCGCCTGCTTGAGCGAGTCCACCGTCGGCTCGTATTTGGCCTGGCTTGGCGCGGGCTTGTCGGCGGCTTGAACCAGTGCCAGCGGTGTTAGACAGATGGCGGTATAGGTGATGCGTTTGATGATGTTGTTCATATATTTTCGTTAGATGCTAAGAGTGATTTGTTTTTGTTTGCGGATGAGGGTGATCGACAACTTCTTGCCGGCGGCTGCGGCGCGGTGTATTTCCAGGTCGCTTACGGTGCGCACCGGTTGATCATTGCAGGAGATGATCACATCGTCCTTTTGGAGGCCGGCCGTGGCGGCCGGGCTGGCGGCGGGAACATCCATGACAAGCACCCCGGTCTCATCGGGCAAACCATAGACTGAGCGGTCGCCGAGGCCCGCGATGTCGCGAACCCGTGCCTGCCAGATCTCACTTGGTGGCGCGGGTGGTGGTTGGGATGGCGCGGCGGATTTCACGGCGGCGGGCATTTCCGGGGTGCGGGCGAGCGCTTTGAGCGCGGGCATCTGCACGCCGAACTGGTCCATCGGGAAATTCACAAAGCCGAGTTTGAGAGCCGGCGAGTTTTCCGCCACGCGGAAATCCCCGTTGGCGGCATCGACGAACATCGCGTCGGCGACGAGCGAATGCGCGTCGCGCTTGGATTGGCTAGCGAGCTTGGTGGCGGGTTCCGGTGCGGTGAGGCCCGCGCGATGGACCAGGTTGTTGTCCACTTCCTTGCCCCACGGAGCCGGGATGTCTCCTGCCGGATGATACTCCTCGTCGGACATGATATTGTGGCGGACAATCTCCCCGCCGTGCTTGTACCAGACATGCGGGTGGAAACCGCCGAACAAGATGTTGTTTTCCACCACGCGGCCGAAGCCCTCGCGGTTTTTCAGGCCGCCATGGAGGCAGAGGTTGTTGTAGATATGATAATTGGTGGACCCGTCATCGAGGTCGATGTCCCAGCCGTTGTCGCAGCGCCAGCGGCTGTTGCGGATGACGGTGGCCTTGTAGGCATCCGCAGTGACAAGTTCCTTGTTAGCCTCCCACGCCTTGTCGTCATTGAGGTCCAGGCCGCGCAAATTCCAATAGCGGTCGCGGCCCCAGGAATTAAACGACCCGTGGTCACCGGTTTCCTTGACGGTGTCAAAGACATCGCAGAACTCGATGAGATGGCCGCCCCAGCAACCATCGCCGATGTTAATGCCGGCGCGCGGCATGTCATAAATCGAGCAATGCCGGATGGTGATGCCCTGTGCCATGTCCATGGTCACGCCTGCGGTTTGTTTTTCCACCTGGCCGATGTCATGGATCAGGCAGTCCTCCACCACACAGTCGCCCGGGTAGTTGGATGTCTTCGGCCCGGCCGTGCGGTCGATTTTGTCGAGGTCGTTGCCCTTGTCCCAGGGGATGCCGTTGTAGCAGGCATTGGGATCGCCGATCAAGGCCACGCCGTTGCCGCCCGCCCGTGTGATATGGCAGCCCCGCACCGTGATCCGGCGGTTGTAGTTGTTCACAAACACGGCGTTGCCACCGAGTTGGTCGAGCATGCAGTTATCTAACACGCAATCCTCCGCGCCATTGAAGAGCACCGCGCCGCCGCGATAGATCGCCCAGTCGCTGCGCAGCACGGGTTCCTTGGTGTCCATGAACGTCCGCGCGGCGTGGCGGAAGTTCAGGCCTTTGAGTGACAGAAACCGCACCGGCGATTGTTCGGTGCCGCGGAACTCGACGAGGTTGCGCAAACGCACCGTTTCGATGGTGTCCTTGGCGAGGTCGAGTCCCGCGGGCGGATAGAAATAGAGCAGGTTTTTCTTGGTATCGAGGAACCACTCGCCCGGTGAGTCGAGTTCCTCGAAGATGTTTTCCACGAACCTGGCATCCTTGTTCATGCCGGATGGGCGGTTGTTCTGCCAGCCGCCTTCGTAGGTGACGTTGTTGTCGGCCTTGTTGCCGGTGATGCGGTAATGCATGCCGCCCCAGCCGTTGCCGTGCAGGGTGTGAATGAATCCGCCGGTGGGATCCTGCCATTTGGCAGCACGCTCCGGGCTGATGGCATCCGCCGCGCAGCCGTGGAAGATCCGTGCCCTGGAGTCGAAGTTCGGGTAACGCGCCAGGATTTGAAGCGTGCCATTGACGAACAACTGGTCGGTCGTGAAGCCGGCAGGCACCTCAGCCTTCATGATCCCATCCTTGTACGGCTGCCATTTGAGATTGCGCAATGGCATACCGCCGCTGATCACCGGACGCTCCTTGCCATACGCCTGATAGACCACCGGCGCAACCTTGCTGCCGGAATCCTCGCCGGTGAACACCAGCGGCTCCGGCAGATAATACGTTCCTTCCCTCACATGGACGGTGACTGACTTCGGATCTTTTTCTTCCGCCCTCTGTTTGCGCCCCGCCTGTTGAGCGCGCTGCAAGGTCACGAACGGCTTGGCCAGCGTGCCCGGATTCTTGTCGTTGCCATTCGTTGCAACGAAAAACTCCGAGGCTCTCGCCTCAACCGTAACAAAAACACATAGAGACAATACGATTGCACAACACGCTGAATTCTTCATTGGTACTCCTTGTATATTATTTGGTTATCATTTTCATCATCGCGTGCCCCATCTCCACGCCTATTCGGAAATAACTCTCGCCGCTGTAGTTCCAGTGGTACCCGCCACCCGGAGATGGCGAGTTTTCCTCAAAATCGAAAGGCCGCGTGTCCACGGTGGCCACGGTGCCGGCGAATTCGGGATATTCATCAGGCTGGGACACGGCGGTCTGCGCCGCGATCAACTTCATTCCGGTGGGATCAATATCAACCATGCTCATCCCCGTGGTCCCAATTACGATCCGCATATTCGGCACCTTGAACTCAGTGCGGAGATCCTTAATCAGATTCACCAGATTAACCTCGTATTCGGCGGTCTTCTTCGTGTCGATGCGATCATTCCATCCCTGATGCCAGCCGAACCCGACGATTTCACAGCCCTGTCCCTGATAGGCAGGGCAATAATCTTTCAGGTTGTTGAGCACCTTATGGACCTTTTCGGTCATCAGGCCATAGTACGGCCCGACCTTGCCGCCGGAACTGGGAGGACGGAAGTCCTCCGCCAACGATTTGCCACCCCATGCGGTCTTGATGAGGAGCACCTGATCGTCCATGGCATCGCCGACCGTCAGGCCGAAGCCGTATTCCGGACCGACGCTCCCTGTCGAGGCACCGAAATCGGGGGTTAGCGGGCCGTTTTTCACCTCGCCTGCCGGATCTTCACCCTTCTGGTTCCATAGGGAAACCCATACATCATTGCGAGGAACAAAATTCGGCAGGGGCGTATCTCTCTTGACGCGGCCTGTATCAGTGAGGACATGGGGGGATTCAACGAAGTGATCGTACCGAATGGGGTTGTTCACGATCATCCCCCGAAGTGCGCCCAGTCCGCCAACGATCGGCGGGGTTCTCAGTTCGGTGTCTGGATTGCCGCCCCAGTCGACCGCCCCATGGCCCTCCATGTTCGACTGGCCCGCAAGGATGAAGACCTTCAGCTTGCCGTTGCCGGTCCGCGCTTTTACATTCAAGGCGCACGCCGCGGAGTTGCTGGGCGCATTTTGGATATCACCGGAATACTTGGCGGTGATGCTGTGACGACCCCACGGCAAGTCTTTGATCGTGATTTCGACCTTTAACGCGGCATCCAAGGTTTTGGCACCCAGAGGCGGCAGGTCGTTACTCGCCAACGCCGCACCTTTGCCATAGCGGGAATCGTAATAACTGATCGGAGTCACCTCCTTGCCCTCATAGTCATAAAAAATGACTTTGCCACTTGGTTTCTTGGTGCCGGCCACCGTGGCAGTGAAGGTCACAGGATCACCATGCGTCGGATGATCACTGCCGCTGGCAAGCGTCAGGGTGGTGGTGGTCGCGGGGCGATTGTCGGTCACTAACAGGGAAATTGGAGCAGAGGTGCTGGGAGAGTTATTGGGATCGCCCTCATACCGGGCACTCAACGGGTGCGTGCCGCCCGCAAACACGTCTGTAACAAGGACTGCTGTGCTGGAACTATTCACTACCTGGCTCTCCAGGGGAACCTCTCCGTCATAGAAGGTCACTTTCCCGACTGGTTTTGCACCGCCTACCGTGGCCGTGAAGGTGAGACGATCGCCGAACGTGGACTTGTTCGTGCCAACCGTCTGCTTGAGCGAAATGGTTGTCGGTTTTCTCGGATCGAACCTCACGAGCTGAAAACCATTCAAGGTGCCCGTGAAATTGACATGTATCCCGCCCTCATCCGAAGGAACGATATTTTTGAAAACGACATAATCTTCACCCTCGACCCACGTGGCGCCGTTGAGGTTCTTGCCGGTGCTTATCAGCGTGTTGGTGCCCGCATCCGACCGATTGCTGATAGAAAACTCCCCGCCCTTGTTCCTGCCGTAATCATCCTGCGAGGGGAGATAAAGGTCGTACCTGTTGAATTTGTCGAGTCCGCTGATATCCAGAGGGGTCTTGTTGGCATCATGCCAGCCTCCGATGAGAAGGGTCAACTTGTTGTTTCGCCAGTCCTGGGCGCAGCCGACAGCCGTGTCGACATGGAAGCCCACCGTCGTGGGCTTGTCCTCGGAATTCTTCAGCTTGGTACGGTTCCAACCAAACCCTTCACTCCAGATCACCCCGGGGTACGCAACGGGCGCCACTCCGCGATCCGTCGGGTTCGCCCGTCCCTTCATGGTGCTTTCAGGCTCCCACGCATGACCGCCACAGTTCACATTGATGACTTCAACCGCCTCCGCCGCTTTGGCACAATAACTGGTGACAAACCCCATTGCGGACAGACCGCACATCATAACAATTCGCTTTTTCATTTGTTTATTCCTTTCATTGTCGTCATTTCATTACATATGCCAGACATCGAGTTCAAAAATGGACCACACTTGTTTCTTCGTCCCGGTCTGCTCAATCTTGATGTAGCGTCCGGTTTTTGTCGGGAACTTGGCCGTGGTGATTCCCCACCTCTCGCCGGTACCGGTAGCCACCGCGGTTCCCCAGTTGGTGTTGTCATCGGACACATAAATGGCATATCCCACCGGGCTGTCATAAATCGCCCAGACATGATCCATGACGATCTTGTTGAAACTCTGGCGTTGCTTCATGTCAATGGCAAACCATTGTCCCGGAACTTGATCCGTCATCGTCCGCCAGCCAGTCCAATGATCTCCATCAATGGCATTCGCCGCACTGGCATCTACTGTCACCATTTGGTTGCCCCAGGGACCCGATTCGTACGTTTGATGATCCGTGGAGGCTGATACGCTCCATAGCTTCTTGTTCAGTTTAACGCCGGGTTTTTCGGCTACTCCGGGTTGTTTCGGCGTTGTCATCTTCACGCCTCCTTGCCCGACGAAATTCCACGTCCCGGGCTTCACTTTGAATGTCACATACTTTGCATCCTCGCCGTTGAACGAGACCCCCTCAACGCTGCCTGATGATGAACCCTTCCAGAGTGCCGCCCCATTGACTGTTATCGAATCCAGTTTGGTGAATGAACTCTTTGGAATGCCAATGATGGCCGTTGTATTTGCGGGAGACGTTAGGGACAGACTGTATTTTGACGCGGATTTCCTGATCGAAACCGCCACCTGCCCCTGCACCGTCGGAACCGTGGTATCAATCGATGTAAGAAACGCCTCTTGCGGCAATACATGATAGAGAGTCCAGCCCGGACTTTCCGGGGCCACACCCGCGATGAATTTGGAGAGGATGGTATTGGGAACATTCCAGGCGTGGTTCAGCGTCACGTAATTAACGGAATCCGTGCCCTTTCTAATGTCAAAGGCCCTCTCCATATACTCCCATAACGTCGTGAAACTGGCGTCGATCTGCCCCCGGTATCGGTTCGCCATCCGGAGCAAGGCTTGCTCCTGTCTGCCCATCACACACAGCGCCTCCATCACCCAGCGTTCAAAATAGGGACCGCAATTGCCGTTTGTTCCTATCAGGCTGGTGATCACATTCCACTTCGAGCTGTCCGCCAGCCCAGCGCATACCGCCATCGCATTGGCCCGTTCGTCAAGATCCGTCCCCGACCGATACCCGTCCTCTTTCCAGAATACCCGGTCGAAGTTTTTCCTGATGCTGTCGAGCTTGGCGTCCATCGCGGGGATATCCTCAGCATGTCCGGCCGCCTGCGCCATCTTCTTCAGGGCGGATAACGCACCAAAATACTCTGCAACCTGGATCACATTCACGTCTGTTTTTCCCGTTCCCCAGTCATACCATTCATTCACATCGACCGCATCGGCGGTCAGTAACCGATGATCCGGCAGCCCGTTGGCCCCGATGTTGTACAGGTCGAGATACTTTTTTGTTTTTGGATAGATGGATTTGAGTGTTTCGAGATCGCCGGTGTGAAGATAATAGGTCCAGTCGCCATATTCGCCGCGGGCAATTAAATTTTGCCCGGCCATCATGCCAACCTGGCCTGAAAGGATGAATTTCTTGGCGAGATTGTGTGATGACGTATCGAATGCGTAGAAGCACTCCTCCATTTCCAGAACCGCATCCCCGAGCCATTCGCTCCGCTCCCTGTCAGGGCAGTCCATGTAAGAAGAGCGCATGCAGAGATAGCAGGTCCTGGTGGCCTTTTGCCATAGTGTGGTATAATCACTGTCATTGCATGAAAATGAGCCTTCGACCCTGGTGTCATATCCGGTCTCCCGGAATTTCACCGCGACGACGGTCATGCCGGCAGGGATGGTATAGCATGCGCCCTCACCGCTGACCCACTCCGGCACTTCGTAAACCTGATTCCCAGCGACGCTCGTATATTCCTGAGTCTTTTGCCTGGCGTGTACCAGCGGGTTGGTTGAATCAAATCCGATAACCTTGCCGGCCGCGTCGGCCTTTACCTGTATCCATGCCGTGTATTGAGCGTTGTAGGGCAGTTGGCAGACAAGCTTCCAGGGATTCGTTTCCGCGTGCGGCGAATCCTTTGATGTGTAGACATACTCTTTCAGCCCATAGTCATGGATACCTTCAGCTCTATAGGTCGCCTTGATGATTGTCAGCGGATTGTCAGCCGAACCCTTGATCTCAAGGACGCCCCCCTCGCCAACTGCCTTCTTGCCAATCTTGTCGCCAAGTCTGAACTCGACAACGAGTTCCTTTCTCTGCCCCATCTGTGGGTCCCCGAAGGTGTTACTTGCAGCAAACGAAAGCGCATTGTCCTTCACCGCCTCCCTGGCCTTGTCCGTAACATCAATCGGAGCCGCAATCGCATTGGACAACCCCGTCAACAGTCCTAACATTAACAAGCAAATTCTTCTCATTCTGTTTATTCCTGTAATTGTCGTTATTTCACTTCGACCCAAGCGCCTGTCCTGATCGTCACCGGCCCGAGCAGCCCCGAGGGCTGCAGCGAGCTGCCCTTATAGTAACCTTTCAAGGTGGTGAATGTCACGCGATCCTTTGACGGCCGCGGTGTGCCCTTGACCAACCAGTCGGGCCAACTCTTGATCAGAAAGTCGAAATCGGCGTCGTCTGGAAACTGCTCATCGCCAATGAGCCGGTTGGGCCACAGGTTCGTCACGCGCACCTCCAGTTCGTTCGCGCCGGAACGCAGCGCCTCGGAAATATCCACGCGGAACGGCGGCTTCCACAGGATGCCAAGATCCTTGCCGTTGAGTTTCACCTCGGCAATCACCTCGACGCGGCCGAGGTCGAGAAGGATTGGAGATCGCGGATCGCGGATTGAAGATGAGGGAAGATCGAAGCTTTTCCGATAGGTGGCGGTGCCGGAAAAATACTTGATTCCGGCATCCACGTGGTCCGGCCACGAGATCAATTGATCGAACGAGGTCTTCGGCGGCGCGCCCACGGGTGATTTGAACTCCAATTGCCACGGCCCTGCCAGGTCCACGACTGCCGGCACCGTCGGCACCGTGACGGTCTTCGCCGAACCGGTGGCCGTCTTCAGCGAATAGTCGCCGCTTTCCCAAGCCACGAGGCGCGTCGCGCCCTTTCCTGTGACCAGGCGCGGCGAGGGAGGAGGGATTTTCCACGTCACATCCCGTGGCAGGCACAGCTCGGCATCCGCGCCCACGGTGAGACTCCTGGGGATTCCGTCCACGGTACACCACACGCGCAGATGCTTGGGCAGGATCACCTTGGGGACGCCTTCGCCTAACACTTTGGAGGGAGTCACCTTCAGCATGCCGTCCTTCATTTGTGCGACGAGCTTGTCGGTGACGTCCTCCGAATAGGAATAGGGCACGCCATTCTGCTTTTCGTCGAACTTGCCGTAAATGGCCCGCAGGAATTTGGCCGGGGCCGCTCCGTTAGACGCCTGTGGAAGTTCGACCGAACCACCTTCGCCGCCAACCACCATCTGCTCCTTGCCGTCCATCTCGTAGGCAACGCGTGTCTGCTTGGGAGATCCCCCGGCAGGATCACCCGCACCGAGATTTGCCAGATGAATGACCTGCCGGCCATTCACGACCTCTTGCCGGACTTTGTGGGAAACATCCACCATCGTGGTGCCCTCGAAGGTGAGCGCGCCATAGATCGCCTTGCTGATCACGAGTTTGGGTGCCGGACGGTTTGCCGCCACTGTCGTGTTCTCGATCGCCACCAGCGGATCGGCCGGCGCGGTGGCCGGACGGCGGAAGACCACAAACACCGATTCTTCCGCATCGAGATTGAGCGTCACGGCCGTGCGGCCGTCTTTCACGCACCACAGCGACGCCGGCTCGATGACACCGGCGTCCGCATGCCATAGTTCCGGTTGCCGACCGACGGCGCGGAAGAGGCATTCGACGGACCGGCCCTTCGGTTCCTGATTGGAAATGAAATAGATATCCGCCTCCGCCAGAGCGCGATGAATATGTTTGATCCCGGCGCCATCGACGGCCTGGAAATCCGGCTTCACCTCCATGGACGCCAGAATGGTCCTCGTATCACGGTTCCACATCACGCGTCCGGCGCCGAACGCGTGTTCGCCTGCCTCCTTCAGTCCTTCCGTGCCCCAGACCTCATCGGCGATCTTCCTGACCTCGGCGTCACACGCCGGGAAATCCTGGAGGCTCGGCGAGCGCTCCGGTTTCGGACCGAGCACCGTGGCACCAGCCTTGACCAGTTCGCGGATCTTGCGCGCCACCTTGGGAGTCATCCAAATCGTGTCCGGCATCACTAACAATCTATAACTCATCGCCGGGCCGCTCTTGGATGGGCCAACGGGTGTCGTCACGCACCCGTCCTTCACCCCGAGCGACGTGATGAGATCCGAGCTGCAAACATCATAGTCATAACCTGCGGACTTGATGTCCTCGCGATTCATCATTCCGCTAGGCGATGCCTCGCCAGCAAAAAAGAGGACATCGGCCGCAAACTTTCCCTGCTGGAGCAGATATTGCGAACGCGCGCAATAGCTCAGCCACGCGCGGCTTTGCTCCCACCAGGTGACGGTGCGCTCAAAATGCATGCCCCAGTAGCCCATGGTCATGCCGGGAAACTTGTCGAGCCAAGGCTGATGCGCATAGCGGTGGATCGTTAGACGGTTGACGCCCGCGCTCCACACCAAGTCGCCGAGACGCTTGAGTTGGGCGGGATGGTTTTTCCATCTGCCGTCCTCAGGCATCGCGGTGAACGCTTCGACCCCGACGATGCCGATGCCATGCGTATGAGCCGACGAGGCCGCCAGTTTTACGGAACTGGGTTCATCGCGGCCATTCTTGACCCAAAACTCACCCATCAGCACGTCGGCCTTCGCGCCGACCTGCAGGCATTCGAAGGGACCATCATAAGGTTCCATCGCAGACTTCAGCCCGTGCTTCCGGCATAACTCGGAGAAATACTGGTAGTAGTTTTCGGCGAACAGATCGCCCTGGACGCAGCGGAAATCCCACAGGAACCGCTCGCTCGTCTCGCTGTTAGTAACCACGCGGCCGCTCAGCGCGGGCAGGAATGGCAGCAGGTCATAACCGCAGCGGCGGCGGAATTCCTCGCGCATTTTCGGCGTCCAGTTCTGGCTACCGACCTCGTAACTGTCGATGACGCAGTTGTTGAGCCCGTGCCCGGCGAGTGGCCCGAGCTTTTTCAGGATCGGCTCGATGGCCCCGGCCCAGTGCGCGTCAAACGCCTCGGCACTCAGCTTGTCGCATTCCAGGCCCTGGCCGGACGGCGGCGAGTGTACGTTGTTAGCGCCCGTCGGCGTGTAGCCGATGCGCAGGATCGACCAGTCGCCAGCGGGGACATCCCAAACGAGATGTCCGTCGGCGGCCAGCTTGTCCGTTAGGTTCACCACGCCGGTCTGCGGGATCGCGGCCTCAACCGGCAGCGCGACGGGTTTCGGCATCTGGCCATAGCCTGAATCGAAAAGCGCTTTGCCCCGAAATCCTTCGATAGCCGTCTTGTCGTCGCGCGGTGTCGGAAAAGCCAACACCGCGATGTCGCGATAGAATCCATTTTCATAGCCTGTTCCGCTGCGGGTCTCCGGCTGTTTGAGCGCCCCGTCGAAGCGGACGGGGCCTTTCGCGCGGGTCTCGCTGATGGTGACCATCTGCATCGATTGCTCCGGCTTGATCCATGGTCCGCCGCTGTTCGACCAACCACCGGCTTGTTGGATTCCGAGATCCAGCCCAAGCCTTTCCGATTCGGCGGCGGCATGCTTGACCAGGTCCAGCCACTGCGGACTCATGAACGGCGCGGGCCCGGCCGGCAAATCCTCCGAGAGATTGAAGATCTGCGCGCCGCCCACGCCCACGCGTTTCATCGCCTCGAGGTCGGCCGTGATTCCTTCGCGGGTGACATTGCCCTGAAGCCAGTGCCACCAGACCTGGTTCTTGGCGGCATCCGGCGGCTGGGCAAATCCATTTTCCAACTTGTCTGTCTCTGCCTGCGCAATCATCGCACTCGCAAACACCGCACTCATCAACGCCATTCCTGCCACTGCAATTTTCATGATCTGCCGGTTGTCCTTGTCATTTTCCCATCGAACTCGAATGTCTGACAAAAACCGACGTGTTTGCGTCAAGTTTGAGTTGGATGCGGGTTACATCCTGTCCGTCCTGCTTGAGGTTTTGAAAAGATACGGCACCGATCGCGCCGGTATGCGGATCCCACAGTTCCGGTTGCAGCTTTCCCTTCAGCCGTACCCAGGTGTTGATGCTGTCGTCGCTCGAGTTGGCGAAGAAATAATAATCCGCGTTGTCCCGGACCTTGTGGATATAGGCCAGCTTGCCCTTGGCGCTCTTGATGGCGATGTCGTCCTCAAAGCGGACATCCCAGACCGCCACGGCCTCATTGAGGACGGCTGCCAGCCGGCTGGTGCCTTCAACCCCCTCGTCGATGTTAGGCACGAAATAGGCCTTGCCTCCGGCCGCGTTGCTGTTCTTGGTATAGGGGTGCCCTGGCTTGTTAGGGTCGAGACCGAAAATGTCCTGGACCAGTTTCGCGACCTGCGCATCCTTGCCGAGTTCGGCGGACTTCACCGGCAGCCTGGCGGTGCTGATGACCGTGCCGCCATGGTCGTAAAACTCCTTGGCCTTCTGCAGCGTCGACAGATTGATCGCTCCGGGCTCGTGCTTGCCGGGAAGGATCAGGACTTTGTATTGCTCATGGTTGACCTTGTTGTTGAGATTGAGCGTGTGGTTGGCCGGATCGACCGTGCATTTTTCATCCAGCACTTCTGGATGCATGAAGGTGAAGTCGCGCCGGATGATATGGGTCAGCCGCTCGCCCACGTTGAGGTATTCGGGGTCCGTCCCTTCCTGCCCGAAATAACAATCGGCATAAATCGCCGTGATCGGATAGAGCACCGCGATGTCCGCGACATGGCGGCCACCCTGCAGGATGATCTGGCAGCGTGCGGCCCACGTGTTGTATTCTGGCAGGCTGGCTGCGACAATCGGGTTTCGCCAGGAAATTTCCGGCGGCGTTGGCACATTGGGATGGGCATACCAAACGCCGTGCGGGATAATCAGGTTGATGCCGCGGGCATAAAGTTCCATGGCGGTGCGATAGAGCAAGTCCGGCGTGAAATCAGCCTCCTTCCAACCCTCGAAAGCGCCGTAGGTCTCGCACTGCAGAATCGGCTTGTCATAAAGAAACGCCGCAGAGCCCGCCAGCTTGTAGCCGTCGCGCTTGGAGCCGTAGGCGCCGATCACGTCGAGCAGCGGGCGTTGCGCGTGCTTATAGAACTTGATCGCGTCGCCGGAGAACCCCATGGGAGAAACCTCGTAGTCGCCGGCCGGATGACCGGAGGCGTCGATCTTGTGCGCCGCGCACCACGCGGCGACCCGCTTCACAAATACTTCGGAGAGCAATTCCGCGCGCAGGCCGAAGAGCATGCTGCGGGCCGCTGCGGTTGCGGGGCCGATGTCATACCACATCGCCGGATAATACTCGACCGGACTCATGCCGAATTTCTTTTTGAACAGCGCATTGTATCCATCCGTCCAGCAGCGGCGGTCGTTGCCGTTCCAGACATCGGGGCTGGCCTGATAGAGCGAGATGTCATCGTAAAAGGAACTCTTAATGGTCGTGCCGAAATGCTTTGGGAACTTGTCGTAAAACCGCTGGTAGGTGAGGCTGATCCATTTATCGACCGCCGCCGGGTTGAGATAATCGAGGTTGCCATTGGGGTCCTTTCGATTCATCGAAAGATCCCTGCGCGAGGAAAACATCATGATCTTCCAATTGCCCGCAGGCACCTTCCATGAGAGCTTGCCATTGTTAGCGCCCGCAGTGATGTCGATGCGTTTGGCGTGGTCGTCGTTGTTCATGGCCACGCAACCCATCATCACACCGGCGGGCACGTCCGCCTGATAGTCCTTGGGTCCGGTCACATCCTGTTCGGCCATGTTGATCTGCCGGGAACAAAACTCGGGATAGTTCTTGCCGATTTCGCCGCCGGCCGTTCCCGAAGGAAAGCCTTGGTCGTCGCAGAAGATCGCCCACATGCCCAGCTCGTCGAGTTTGGCGAGCAGGTGGCCGTATTTCTCCATGAATTCCGGTTCCGACCATTCGGTGACCGGCAGGATGGCCACACTCCCATAGCCATCCTTGTCGCGGAACTGGGTCAATTGGGAATCGATCACCGAATTCTCAATCTTGCCATTCAGCCAATACAGCGGCGTCGGACGATACTTTGGCGGTGGTTTGGCAAAATCGCCGGTGATATCGGCGGTCAGGATTGGGGTCGACAATGCCAGAACAAGACCTGTCATATTCATGATGGCCGGGAGCGGTCGTGACCGGGGGCGGACTGCAAGGACCGGCAGGTGACGGAAGCATGGATGAACCTTCATTGGATGATTTGAACTTTGTTTAACCTTGATTCTTCAGAACCCCTTTGCCCTTGATGAACTTGGGAGCATTCGCCGCGCTATACGTGCCTGCGGGCTGCAGCTTGCCATCGAGATAGAGCTTGCTGATGCGCATTTCTCCTTTGAAGTTGAGATCCAGCATCGCGTCTTCAGAAAGACTGACTTCGGTCTTGTCACTCAGACTGCGGGGATTGGTGAGTGACAGGGTGCCCTGCTTGACGGTTGTCGGACCCGTGTAGCTGTTAGTACCAGAGAGCGACCAGGTGCCCTTGCCGGACTTCGTGAGCGAGGTGGTCGCTTTGCCCGCGCGGTCATAAGGATTGACGATGCTGCCAGCGAAATCGCCGGTGCCGGCGGAGTCACCGGTGAGCGCGATTTGTTTGTTAGAGCCATAACCGGAGATCCATAAATCACTGGTGAGCTTGAACAGGCCGCTGCCGGATTGGTCGAACGTCATGGTGGAATTCTTGCCCACCAGATTGATCACGCGGTCGGTGGTTTCGCCCGTGCCCGTATAAATCAGCGCGCACTCGCCGTCCTTCCCCTCTTCACCGATGACGATCTCGCCGGCCTCGATGTCCGTCGGCGTGCCGAGGCTGCTGCTGGTCTTACCCTTGACGACGCTGTTGAGCGAGGCCACGCTGAGCGTGCCGCTCTCCAGGATCGTCTGGCTGGAATAGGTGTTTTTGCCAGAGAGCTGAAGCGTGCCGGCGCCGCTCTTCTTGATGATAAACGGTCCGCCTCCGGCTCCCTTTGAATTCGCAATGTCAGCCGAAACGGTGACGGATTCATTGGTATGGGTCACGTCCAAACAGAGAACCGAACCCGCCATCATGCCATTGCTGTTGATCGACGTCGTGAGCTTCTTGAGCAACCTTCCAACCTGATCGCCGGTGAACTCGCCGGGGCCGCCTGCGCTAAGCGAAAGCGTGGCCGTTTTTGAGACAATGATGTTCGCCGGGGTCCACTTCGTCGAATCCGCATTGTAAAGCGCCACGGCTTTTTTCACGGCGATCGCCCCCTTGAGGATGGTGGTCGGACCGGTGTAGGTGTTTGTGCCGTAGAGGGACACAACGCCTTTGTTGATAATGCTCCAGGTCGACCAGGTGCCTATCATGGTGAGACCGCCGGGGCCGCTGATGCCACCACTCGTCTGATTGAAACTGGCGGATCCGTCTAGCATGGCGATCCCGTTGAGTGTGATGGGGGCGTTCCACTCCGTGCTGCCACCGGCGATGCGTCCGCCATTCACAATCAAAGGATTGGTCATTTTGCCACAAACAAGCTGGCCGCCATTCAGGGTGACAGGACCCGTTCCAAGCGGCTGTTCTTTACAATACTGCAAGACCCGCCCCCCGTTGATGATGGTTCCCCCGCTGTAGGTATTGGTTCCCTTGGTGGCAATGAACAAGGTGCTGAAATTCGAGTCAGCCCCGCCGTCAAAGACCGTGCCGTGTCCGTCGTAGGTCAAGCGACCATCGCCGGAGATGACTCCACTCACCGCCAGGAAGCATCGCTCAGGGGAAACCACGTGAATGTCTGATGCGAGTTTGATGGGCACATCAAGCCCATCCTTCTGACTGAGAAAGCGCTGCATGATTCCAGGCAGAACGCCGGCGGCGGTGTTTTTGGCAAAGGTCAGGCTCTTTCCGGTCAAACTAATATTCCCATGATCCTTTTTCTCCAAATTGAGTTGATTGATCAGAAAGCCATCGGCAAGGTCGTGGGTGACATCATTCTTACCGGGCTGGTTGAATGTTAGAACATAATCATCCCGACCGTCGACAATGGGTGCGGATCCGCTGACCAGGTTGTTCGACCATTGCGATGCATCGCTCCAATTGCCAGTCTCCGCCTTGCCCCAGGTGAAGGTGTTCGGCTTGCCGCTCTTGACCACGGCAACGGTATAGACCTGTGATGAACCATCCTGGGCCGTAACGGTGTAGGTCTGCGGTTTGGTGAAATCACGCGGCGTGCCCGATGCCGGAACCACCTGGGCTAATGGCGATACCGTCAAGGTTGGCGCGAGTTTTGTCACATCGGTGTTGATGGGCATAGACACACCCATGCGGGTGCTGGAAATCGGGATTGAACCCGCACCCGGCATGACAAATTCCAGCATGTCTTTGTCGGTACTGGCAGCTACCTTGTTCACAATCACGGTATAGATCGTCGCTGAACCGTCCTTGAAGGTAAGAGTGTACTCCTGCGGCTTGCTAAAGTCCCTGGCGACTTCCGGTTTCGGAGCGATCGAGGCACCATCAGGCAACCGCACGACGGGCGCGATGGCGGTCACATCCAGAGCGTAGGGAACGGTCACACGAATCGTTGCTTTTTCAATTTGACCGCCAGGCAGGTTGGGGAAACCAAAATGTTGAAGTTCATTGGCAGAATTTGCATAAGGCTTGATTTCTTCCGCGAGCCTAACAGGCTCTGTGTCCTTGAACTCTTTGGCTGTCGGCGGCAGTTTGGAGGCTTTAACCGGATCCACATATTCGGCCAGATCGCGCAAGGCGATGACTTTGTACTTATTGTCCTTCAAATACTGCATCTGCTCCTTGAATACCGCGGGGTCCACCGAGCAAGGCGGATGTTCCATGTCCGGCACGCCGTGATACATAATCACTATGATCCTGCCGCCGGCTGCCTGCCGCACCATTTTGACAAAGTCCGGCATGTTGGAGAGTCCCACGGATGGAATATCGAAACCGTTGTCCACCGTCGGCCGGTAGGGCCGGCTATAGCCGCCGCGCGCGAAAAGATAGCCGCTCGACACCAGAGCCGGGACATCTGTCATGGCCGCCCCGCCAAGGGGCCACGTGATAGTCGTCGGCTTGGGAACATGGTTCGACAGCAGCTCATCCTCCATTCCCATCATGGCCCCAAGACCCGAGAAATGACCCGCCGAGTGGTTGCCGACTTCAAGGCCCCCGTCGGCCATGGCCTTCATCTGCCGCCATGTCATATACCAATCCTTGCGCGACTTGAACGAATCAAAATCGCAGACATAGAATGAGCCGCCAAATCCATGTGACTTCAGGATCGGTGCGCAGACCGTATACCCGCTGAGCGGCCCATCGTCGAAGGTGAGCACTATCAATTTATCAGGAATCGGTTTCTTGAGAACCCCAGCCGGATCGTCCACCTTGGCCGGCTCCGCCCGCCCGAGGATCACACCAGCAACCAGCAACACACACATCGGTATTATCTTTGCTATTTCTTTCATATGATTTGTTCATTCCGGCACTGCGGATTGGAAACGATAGGATCCCGACCCAAGCTCATACACCGCCGCGCCGCTTTCCATGCGCAGGAACTTGACGCCTGCCGCTTCCGCTGCTGGCTTGTTAGACTCGGTCACTCCGGCGGCGTCATTCGCCGGAACATACACCGTCGCGGTGGTGTTGATCGGTATGCTGACTTCCATGGTTAGCTTGTCCCCATCACGCTTCCAGTTGCTGACGATGCGGCCGTGAATCGAGTCATAGCCGCACTTCACCCAGGTGAGGTCGCCGACAATGGCCGGCTTGATGATGATTTTTTTGAAGCCGGGGCCGGATTCATCTGGGCAGATGCCTGCCAACCCCTGATAGAACCAACTGCCTGCGCTGGCAAAACAGGAATGGATCTGGGACCAGATACCGTCCCACTGTTCGCCGAAGGTGGTCATGCCCTGCGATAACAGATAGCCCCAGCCCGGATAATCCTGCTGATTGGCCATGCTGAAAGCCAGATCGTTGCGCCCGGTTTCCCGCAGCGATTTCAACAGGAAATAGGTGCCAAGCATGCCGGTATCAAGATGGCCTTTGTTTTTGACCATGACGGCATCATCGAGTGCTTTCTGAACGTTGGCACGCTGCGCAGCCGGCACCATCCCCATCGCCAGCGGCAACGCCTGGTCCAACTCACGACCGCTCTCGTAAAGCTTCTCATTCTCTTTATAGTAAGTAGAATGAATGAGCGTCTTGAGATCCGTGACTCTCTTCCCGAATTTTTTAGCGTCATCGGTCTTGCCAAGCACGTTGGCCGACTTGTTGACCTGGTTGATGCGGTTGAACAGGTTGTTAGAGCACTCGAAGGTGCCGGCGGATTCCAGATCCGATTCGATCATCAGTGCCTCGGCATCGCCGGGTGTAGGCGCGGCCGGCAGCCCTTCGACAATCGCATACTGGAAACTGAAGTAGTTGTGCTTTGGCCAAATCTGTTCGCCAGGCTTTCCCGCCGAGATGAATTCCAATTGCTGGTTGAATGTCGTGTAGGCGGTCGGCCCATGGTCGGTATTGAGTTTCCAGACCCCTGAGTTTTTTTCCTCTTCGGCAGTCTGCAAGCGCTTGTCGGCAAACCGGATCGTCACCTTGTGACCGGCCTCGAGCTTCGGCAGCTTGAGCGTGAACCAGCCGTTGAGGTTGGTGCCGAAATCCAGTTCAAACATGTTGGGGGTCATGGCAGTGCATTTCACCACTGGAAACTTCTTGGTGATGCGGTTGGGCGGGCATGCCTGCGCCGTCGCGACGCCGGTCGGTTCCGCAAACTCTTCCACAGGCTTCCAAGAACCATTCGTGCAGCCAACCTCGTTCCAGCCATCGATATCACGGCGCTCATCGATAGTTTCGCGCCCGTTGCCGCACCAGCTCCATCCGAATTCCGTGTGCGAGCTGTCCATCCAGGTCCAGGTGGGGTCCGTCCCGACCACCACCCTCTGTCCGGCGAGCGACATGTCGAGTTGCACCCTGGCAATGGGCATATGCTCCTGATTCTTCCTGATAAAGGACAAGCCCAATCCCAACCATACGCCCACGCAGTTGGTTCCGGGCTTCAGGTACTTGCTGAGGTCATAGGTATTGTAGAGCGTGCGCTTCCGGTAAACAGCCACGGCCGGCATCAGCACATCATCGCCCACCTTCTTGCCGTTGATATACAATTCATAATTGCCCTTCACATTCACAAAGGCAGTCGCCCGCTCCGGCACGGCCGCAAGCGTAAACTCCTTGCGCAACCAGGGTGAGGTTTCACCGCCCGCCTTGACCCACTTCGCCTGCCAGTCTTCTGGCTTCAACAGACCCATGGACCAGAATGCCGGCGCACCCCATTCCGAAGCCTTTCCATCATTGAGCCACACCCGCACTTTCCAATGGCAATAAGCCCGCGACTCCAACGACTTGCCGGCATATTCCAACTGGATGCTCTGGTCGCTCGCCACCTTCCCGCTGTCCCACAGGTCGCCCTGGTCGTTAGCTAACAACTCCGGGGAAGACGCGACCAGCACCTGACAGGCGGTTTGTTTCTGACCTCTGTCTACTGACCTCTGGCTTCTCTCTTCAATGATCCATGACAGGCGCGGCTTTTGCGCGTCGATGCCGAGCGGGTTGTCGCGGTATTCGCAGCGCAGGTTCTTGAGGTCCATGGCTGAGATGCTCGCGATGCCGGGCAGCATTGCCACGGCAACAAGTAGGCAGGCCGCAAAGCGGCGAATGGATGAATGAGGTTTCATGTGGATTCCTGATGGCTGTGTTTGCGCTGAATCCCCCATACTTTTCAGGCTGCGATGCTCTTTCACCGAATACTGCTAGAAAATTGCTTTCCCGGTGAAGGCCGGTGAAAGAGCCGGTAGGGGAGCTTCGCTGCGCTACGCCCGCCCAAGCCGGACCGGAGGGCGGGAAAAGAATGAAGAGGATGGCGGGCCGAGGTTCGCGGACGGGGTCGATTCTTCTCTCTAGCGGGTGGGCATTCTGGCGCATGACATTCCGCTGGCGCAGCATGCCAAGACGGCTTGAGGGGGATTCATCACTGGTCGGCCTGTCTGCGTGCGGATGCGCACAGACAGGGGTTGATCCAATGACTTTTTCCAATTCTGAAATGATTCTGCCATCAATGATTCTGCCATACCTGAGTAGTAACTCCCCGGCTTGCTTGCGGAGGCTGGCGGCCCCGGCCCCGAGTTGTTTCACCTCGGCGGAGGCACCGGCGGCGAGTTTTGCCTTGGCGGCGTCGGCCACCTGATCGGCTTGCGCTTCGGCGCGGTCGGCTTCCTCGTGGAGGGTGGCGGCGGCAATGCGCACCGCGTCCCGTTCCTCGCGCAACGGTTCGATAATGGTGGGGCGGATCAGGCGTTCGACGTAGGTGCGGGGCGGGTATTCCGCGCCGAGCTTGTGGCGTTCGCGGGCATCGAGGGCGCGAGTGGGGAGCGTGCCGAAGATGGACGGCTCGACGGCGCTCCAATCCTTGGCGGCGGCATCAATGAGTATGGCCAGTTGCGCGGCGGAGAGCGGCAGGGCGGTGGTGGTCTCGAACAGCCCGCCGTTGAAGCAGGCGATTTCCTTCATTAGCAGCGCTGAAAACTCGGTGCCGGTGGCCAAGGATTACCGGATGCTCTTGCTGGCGGAAGGCGAGGAAAAGTTGCAGGAAGTGAGCGGTGCCGGGGGCGTCATTGAGGTGAAGGTGGTCAGGAGAGGCATGAAGAAGGAAGCGGTGGAAGCGGAGGTTGGTGGTGCCAGGGAAGGCGGGGCCGGGGCTCATGCGGTCGGGCTAGGTGAGGAGCATGTCCCGGGCATCCTGCGAGCAGCGGTCGAGTTCATTGACGACCTGGGACTCTGAGCCTGGATTCGGGTGTCACACAGACGGCGACATGGTCCCTGGCCGGTTTCAGGCGCTCCCGATTGGCCGGGTCCTGATTCCCCAGATCGACCATCCGGGATTTGAAGTTCGCCTGGCGCTGCGGGTCGTCGCGGCGTGGTGCGATGACCGATGGCTTGCCACAGGCAGCATGAGCAGGATGAGGGAAATCATTCCCGGCCGGGTCAGCGAGGGGTGCGCCTTTCCGCAATGAGACAGGTGGCCGTGCGCCGGGCAATTTCGCGCAACATTCCGCGTAACCCGCCGCAGCGGTTCCTGATGATGGGAGTGCGGAGACGATGTGCCGGAGCACCCGGCACCCCGTCCCGGCGGCAGCGACCCCTGGCTGCGGACTGCCAATCCCAGCACCTTTCGAGATACCGATTTTGATGTTGACCCAATGATTCCAAACCATAACATGAGCAAAGCCATGACGGATTCGCCCAATTGCCAGGCCTGTGGCACTCCGCTCGCGCGGGGTCGCAGTGGTGACATGTGCCCCACCTGCTTGTTGCGGGTGGCCATGGGGGGCGAGTCGCTGTCGCCCGCCGCGCCCCAGCCCCTGCCCGACCTGGCCGCACTGCAGGCCTTGTTTCCCGACCTGGAGATCATCGGCTTGCTCGGGCGGGGCGGCATGGGCGCGGTCTATCAGGTGCGCCAGCCGTCGCTCGAGCGCATGGCGGCACTCAAGATCCTGCCGCCGGACCTCGCCGGGGAGCCGGGTTTCCGCGAGCGCTTTCACCGTGAAGCCCGCACCATGGCGGCACTCAATCACCCCAACATCGTCACCATCCATGACTTCGGCGAACACGGCGGGGTGTTCTTTTTCCTGATGGAATACGTCGATGGCGGCGACCTCGGGCGGGCCATCCGCAGCGGCACGCTCACCGTTCGCGAGGCGCTCGCCATCGTCCCGCAAATCTGCGAGGCCCTCCAATACGCCCACGATTCAGGGGTCGTCCACCGCGACATCAAGCCCGGAAATATTCTGTTAGATTCGCGCGGTCGGGTGAAGGTGGCCGATTTCGGCATCGCGAAAATCGTGGGTGCCGCCAGCGATCCCGGGTTGCCGCGCGATTACCTGCTGGGGACCCCCGAATACATGGCCCCGGAGCAACGCGAGGGTGCCGGCGAGGTTGACCACCGGGCCGACATCTACTCGCTAGGTGCCGTGTTTTACGAACTCCTAACCGGCAAGCCACCGGTCGAAGGGCACCACCCAGCGCCATCGGAGTGCATGACGCTGGACGCGCGGATCGATGACATGGTCCTGCGGGCGATGGCCACCGACCCGCAACTCCGGTACCAGCAGGTCAGTGAATTGCGGGAAGCAGTCGAGCGGATCACGCGGCGTTCGCGGGCCGTGTGGCCGATCACCGTCGGGGTGCTGCTCGGCGCTTCTATCATCGCCAGCGCGCTGTGGTGGCGGGACCGGCCGGCGGTGGCGGTCGATCCCTTTCCGCCGGTGTGGGAAAACTCGCTGGGCATGAAGTTCCGGCTGGTGCCGGGCACCGACCTCCGGCTGTCGATATGGGAAACCCGGGTGGGCGATTGGCAGGCCTTCGAGGCGGGCGACGGACTGCCGACCGGGGCCAGGCGGGCCACTGGAAATCCGCTCGAGCCGCTCGCCATCGCCGAGGGCGAGCGGATTCGCGCCTTCTGCGCATGGCTCACGCGGACGGAGCGGGCGGCCGGGCGAATCGGCAAGGATGAAATCTACCGTTTGCCGAGCGACCATGAGTGGAGTCTGGCGGTGGGCTTGCAGGAAGCTGCGGACGCCGCGCCGATGGACCTGCACCTGAAGGACCGCGAGCATTATCCGTGGGGCACGCGGGCGCCAATTCCGGACGACGCGGGAAACTACGCGGATTCCGCCCTGCGCGAGCGGATGCCCAACGCGGTGGTGGTGCCCAACTACTATGACGGCCATGCCTATGCCGCGCCGGTCGGAAGTTTCCCGGCCAACCCGGCGGGCTTTCATGATCTGGGCGGCAACCTGTGGGAAGCGGTTAGCACCGGGGCCGGTGACGAAGCGGGCCTGGTGTATCGCGGCGGCTCGTGGGCGGCCGGGGCCACGGACGGCGATTGGACCTGCCTGTTGTCATCGTTCCGCGCGTCACCGAAATCCGTGTCGCCGCTGGAGGCGGGCTTCCGGGTCGTGTTGGCCAAGGCGGGTGCCACGCCCAAACCGAACCAGCTCGCCGCGGCTCGCGAGGGCGACCTCGCCTCTCTAACGGAGCAACTGGCAGCCGGCGCGGAGGTCAACCAACGCGATGCCATGGCCCGCACCGCCTTGCATTGGGCGGCCTGCGGCGGGTACGCCGACGCGGTCGCGGCCTTGATCAAGGCCGGTGCCGACATCGCCGCCAAGGACAAGAATGGCGAAACCCCGTTGCATGGCGCGGCGGCCGCAGGGTCCCTGCCGGCGGTGCAGGCGCTGGTGCAAGCCGGGGCCAAGGTCAGAACCCGCATCACCCGCACCGGCATGGAACCGATTCACCTGGCGGTGAAAGCGGGACGGCCTGAGTTGTTGGATTTGCTGGCGAGCCACGGGGCCGACCTCCAGGTCATCGACAACCTGCACAACGCGCCGCTGCACTACGCTGCCAGCGCCGGAGCACGCGACGCCATCGAGTGGCTGGCCGCCCGCAAGGTGCCGCTGGATGCGCCGGGGCTGGGCGAGGCCACCGCCCTCGGCATGGCGGCGTTTGGTGGCGATGAGGAAACCTGCGCGTTGTTACTGCGGCTCGGCGCGGCACCCAATCCAACCAGCGGCGCGCTGCTGAGTCCGCTGGCATGGGCGGTGATGGGGGCACACCCGGAGGTGGTCGCGCTGTTGCTGCGTCATGATGCCGACCCGAAACCCGTGATGGTGGGAACTGCGGCGGGCATGGACCCGGCGACTTTGCAACCCGGCAAACCCGGGAAGGATAGGGACCTCCCCAAACTGCCGTTGCTGCCGGCGTCGCAACCCGGCAACCGCGCGGCGGTCATCCGTCTGTTGGTCGAGCACGGCATGCCGCTCGAACAACGCGATCCGCAGGGGTACACGCCGTTGCTCAACGCCGCCTATCGCGGCAACACCGAAGCCGTCCAAACCCTGTTGGAACTCGGCGCCACGCCCGATGCCGCCGACAAGGACGGTTTCACCGCCCTCCACTCGGCCGCCGAGCAAGGGTTCCTCAAGCTGGTCGAGTTGCTGTTAGGAAAGGGTGCCCAACCCGATGTGCCGAATGGCGAAGGCAGTACCGCGCTGTACTGCGCGGCGCTCACGGGCCACCGCGAGGTGGTGGAACGCTTGCTGAATGCCGGGGCGAACGTCGAAGGCCTGCCCCAGGCACTCAGCACGCCGGTGCAAACGGCGGCCGAGCATGGCCACGCCTCAGTGCTGGCCTTGCTGTTAGAGCGCGGCGGCAACCCGAACGCGGTCACCAAGGCCACGGGCATGACCGCCTTGATCGGTGCTGCCTTCACCGCTCCGAAGTTGCTCGCGAGGAACTCCATCAAAATGTCGCCCCCTCTCGCCGCCTCACCCCACGGCGAGCAGGCCGACTATGTGCATTGCGTTAGCCTGCTGTTGGAGCACGGTGCCAACCCGCGGGCCGCCATGAATGACGGCACCACCGCCCTGCATGCGGCGGCCGATTCCAACCAGGCCGAAGCCGTGACCCTGCTGCTCAAGGCCGGGGTTGCACCGGACCTCCTCGATCACGAGTCATTCACCCCGCTGCATCGCGCCGCCCAGAGCGAGGCGGCGGACGCGGCGAAGGTGTTGTTAGACAAGGGTGCGAATCCCGTGCCGCCCTTGAATCCGAGCACTCCGCTGCACGTTGCCGCCAAGGCCGGAGCGGTCAAGGTGGCCACCCTCCTGTTCGAGCACGGGGTCGCCCCGAACCCGCGCGATGGCGTGAGTGCCACCCCGCTGCATTGGGCCGTCCAGACGGGACAAACGGACATGATCGGCCTGCTCGCCAAGCACGGGGCCGACCTGGCGGCGCGTGATTTCACCTACAACACTCCGCTCCACACCGCCGTGAATCTCGGCAAAGTGGAGATCGTCCGCGCCCTGCTCGCGGCCGGTGCCAATCCCGCGCTGCGCAACATGGAAGGCGCCACCCCGCTCGATATCGCCAGGGCCAGGCGCCTCTCTGAAATGGTCACCGTGTTGTCCCAGCCTAGCAAAACATCAATCCCACAGCCCCCCCCCCCGATGAAAACAATCCGTAGCCTAACTCCCATCCTCCTGTCATGCTGCTGTTGGCTCCTGGCACCGCCCCTGCTTACCCGTGCCGAAGATGCGGCGGTGGCTGAACCGGCAGTGTTCGAGGCCCTGACCGCCGCCGACAAACTGCTGGCGGCAAAGAAAGTCGATGAGGCGGTGGCGATCCTCCGGGCCGCGCTCCGCGAGCCCGGCCTGCCACCCGATGATGTGGCCGTCGCCAACCTGCACCTGAAGTTGGCCTTTGCCTGCCGCCAATCTAACAAGCATGCCGAGGCCTATACCGCCGCTGCTGCCGCCGCCCCGATTTTCGAGCAGGCGATGGGCCGGGAGAACCCGTTTGCGCTGTGCGCCCGCTGGTTGGCCGCCCGCGAGGCCATGGCCGCCAACCAAGCGGCGGAGGCCGCGCAACAAGCCGCGCCGTTGTTGGAAACCTTGCGGGACTACGTGACCTCCGGCCGGGCCGCCAAGGCACGGTGGGAGGACGTGCCGGGCCTCCAGCCACTGCTGGCCGAACTGCCCGCCTTGAACGAGGCGGGCCTCGCCGCCGTGGCCTCCCTGTTAGGCCGGGCCTGGGCGGCTGCCGGTGAGCCGGACAAGGCCCTGCCCGTGTTGCGGGGCGCCGCCGCATTGTTAGAAAACCTGCATGGTCGCGGGCACCCGGAACTGGTGGAGGTCCAACAAGTCTTGGAAGCCCTCGCGGCGAAGCGTGGCGAGGACGCCGGGCGCCGCTATGTGGGCGATCTCGGCTCGAGCCTCAAGCTGGTCTTCGAGGGCAACGCCACGTTTGCGGCGGAGGACTTGCGCAAGGCCCTCGCGATGGACGTCGGGTTCGTGCTGGCGTCGCATCCGGCGGCGGAGTTTGCCGATTTCCCGCCGGTGATCCAAAAGGGCCTGCACGCCGGCTATCTCAGCGCGGGCTTTCCACAGGCCGCTGTGGCAGTCACCCGCGACGGCGAGTGCCTGAGGGTGCGGATCACGGAAGGATCGCGCTGCCGCATGGGCAACATCCGCATCGAAGGCACGCGGGAGGTGGACCCGGACAAGCTGCGCCAAAAGCTCCTCGTGGTTGCCAAGGACGCCACCGACAGCACCTTCGCCGGCTTGCTCCGCAAGACGATGTTAGGATACCGGAACCTGCTGCCGCAGACGGCTGCGGAGGATGCGGCCGCCAAGGCCACCATCGATAACATCAACAAACAGATTCCCTCCGGCCGCTGGGGTGCCGACATGGGCAACATGCCCAAAGAGGCGGTCCCGGGCGCGGAGCAGGGAGCCACCTTCCCGGACTTTCTCCAGAATATGTTAAGCTCCCAGCTATCAACCAGCTCCGGCGGCAAGGCGGACTGGGTTCCCGGCGATCCGGTGAAGTTCCTGGAAGATGACACCAATCCGCTCCTCGCCACCGTCCACCAGTATCTCGCGGAACTCGGTCGTCCCATGGCACGGCTGAGCACCGCGCATGAATTCCGCGATGACGACACCGTGGACCTCGTGATCAGGATCGAGGATGAGGGCCCGGCGGCCGTGGTCGGACGCGTCGATGTCGTCGGCTGCACGCGGGATTCCGTCGAGGAAGTCGCGGCGGCGGCCGGTTTGGTCGCCGGCCAACCCGTCACCCCGATGTTGTTAGACAAGGCCACCGTGGCCCTCTGGAACACGGGCCGGTTTTTCCCGTTCACCATCACCTTCAAAGCCCGGGACCAGCAGGCCTGGGAAGTCGATCTGACCATCCAGGTGCGGGAAATCGCCGGGGTACCGCCCCTCACCGAGACGCTGGCACCCGAACTGGAAAGCGCCCGGCGTTTCATCGCCACGCTCAACGAGTGGATGGCCACCGGCAAGTTCACCGACTATCAATTGACCTCGACGGGAGCGGATGGCGAGCGCACGGTGCTTGGATTTTCCAGTCGTGATGGCCTGATTGTGGAAAACCGCAGCGGCGACTCGCGCGAATGCCAGGTGGTCAGCGTGGCGCGGAACGAGATTTGCTTTGATCTGACCTCGGGGGATCATCGTGGCCGCGGCCGCCTGCCCGGGCCCTCTGAAAAGTCGTCGGTGTGGATCCATCTGTTGCCGGGCGAGAATGACGACGGCAAGTTGTGCTACGGGGCGGGCATCGGCGTCAGCAGTTCGCAGCACAACACCGGGCGCTTGCCCATCGATCTGGTGATTATACCGGCCCTGCCCATGCTCAAGCCCGAAATGTTTTTGCGGGACGGTGACCAGGTCGTGGTGTCGGACAAGAATGGCCGGGAATGGCTGCGCCTGGACCTGGCGAGCGCGCTCCCGGTCGCCGGCGAGAACACCGGCTTCGAGTTCCGCGACGGGGTGGTCAAGGAGCGCCAAGCGGCCTTGGCGACGGAAATCGGCGCCAGCACCAACGCCGAACCTATCATCGATTGGTTAGAGGCGGTCATGGCGGTGCTGCGCTTCACGGCGGCGGCGAGGGACGCTGACGCCGAACTCGAGGAGTTCTACGGCAGCCGGATCCGCTTGGCCGCGCTGTTGCTCAAATCCGACGCGCTGAAGCCCTTCAAGGAGCTGTATTCGAAGTGGACGGCAGAGCGTGCCGGCAAGGACAACTTCAGCATTCCGGTCGATCCCGCCCTGATGCAGAGCGGCGCGACCATGACCCTGCTCGTGAGTTTCGGGGCGATCGTGTTGAGTGAAATGCTCGCGCCACCGGACTCCTGGGTTTCCAAGCTGACCCGTGAGCTGGTCTTCATCTACGGCGGCAAAACCCAGTACACCGCACGCACCATCGAGGAATTGCTCGCCGATCCGGCGATGGGGCCCATCGGTTGCCGGCTCACCGCGCAAATGTTGATGAAATTCAACGAGGCCACGGCGCGGCGTTTTCTGGCAAAGGCGCTCGACCAGGCCACCGCCGAGGGGTTCCGCCGCGACTGGCGGTTACTGTTAGATTCGCCCGTGGGCCTCGGCCAGGCGGTGGAGAAATTTCTAACAGCGCTGGCGGCCACGCGCCCGGAGGACGAACAGGCGGCCGCCGACCTGCTGGATCCCCGCTATGCGCAGTGGCTCACCGGGTTCCTCGCCCGTCTGCGCGAGCGCTCCGCCGACGAGAGCGTCGCCGCTTGGATCACCCCGCAGATGGACCAGTTGTGGGAAGCCATGCTGGAAGCTTCGTTCCGCCAGAAACTCGAGGCCATCCTCAATCCGGCCTGCGATGCCAACCGGGTGATCGCGATGGTCAACGGCCAACCGGTCCTGCGGGCCGTGGTCCGGACAATCGAGGACAGTAACCCGGGGGTGCTCGATACCACCGTGCCGCCACCCGTCCCGGACCCGGCACGCCCATGGACCATGCGGCCGGCGCTGGGCCAGGCCATCCGGCTCTCCCTGCTCGCACCGTGGCCGCAGCCTCTGGATCAAGCCAAGGTCGATGCGATGAGCGATCAGGTCACGACGGAGAGCTTTCCATTGTTTGAAGGCAAGCCCGAAGAGGATTGGATCGCCACGTTTGGCATGCCCCGGCGGGAGTTCGGCATGCTGGGGATCCAATGCAACATCGCGACGAAACGGGTGAAAGATGAAGTAACTCAAAAACTTCCCGCCACGCTCACCGACGACCTCGAGCCAGCCCTGGCGGCCTGGTGGCAGGAACACGCGGCAACCTTGGGACGCCAAGGCCACGTCCATGTCATCCGCAGCACCGCCAACGACAACAGCGCTGTCGCCGGCGAACGCGCCACCCGCCTCGCGCGGGAGACCGCCGCCGCCATCCGCGCGGGCCTGCCATTTGTGGCCATGACCGCCGCTGCGTTCAATGACAAGGACGGCGGCCTCCAGTTGTCCTGCACCACGGACATGACCTTGCTGGATCTCAAGGCCGAATTCGCACGGGAGCTGGCAACCCTCCGTCCTGACGAATTCACCCCCGTGCTCCAGGCGGCGAATCAGCGCTGGACCGCCGCCTTGGTGGCATGGAACCCGGTGGAACCGCCCGCTTTTGACGCCGTGAAGAACGAGGTGTTTGCCTGCTGGCTGGCCGACGAGTTCCGCCAGTCCGTCAACCGCCTCATGCAGCCGCTGGAAGCCACCGCCAGCATCGAGCTGTTGGATGAGCCGGCAGCCGCGGAGGCGCCCGCCGACCCATCGGTCTTCGAGCTGCTGGCGGAAGAGGATCCCGCCAGCGCGATCGGCCAGCTTGGCTGCTGTTGGCAAAAGGCGCTGGCGCACGACCCGGCGGCGGCAGCCGCCCTCGACAAGGTGCTCGCTTCCCGCTTGCTGGATCCGCCGTCCCTGGTGCTGTTAGCCGACGCCCTGCTTGCCCATGACCAGCGCCCGCTCGCCGCCCGCTGCGTCAAGGATGCCGCCGCCCGCGACCTCGCCGCCACCCGCAACGCCATCAAGGAAGCCGTTGCCGGCCATCAGGAAACCGGCACCACCGGCCAACAGGACCAACTCGAGCAAGTCCTGGAGTCGCCCTAACAGTGAAACCATAGGCAACGGGAGCACTCACATGCAACATGCCTCCTCCCCACCCCTCGCCGGTTCCCGTGCCGGATCCCGGTTGTTCCAGGCCTTGGCTCCTCAGCAGCGATGTTCCGTGTGCTTGCCCGTAGCGATGGATAAGCGCCCCTGTTTACCCACCTTGCTCGCCGTGCTCATCCTCGTTGGTGCCCCGGCAGTCCTGGCCCAAAGCCCCGCCGCCAAGGCCCCCGCAAAGTCACCCGCCAGCGGGACGCCGAAAGCCGCCGACCCGCTTGAACCGTCCTCCCGGTCAGGATCAAAAAGCGAATCCCCGCCACCTTCGCCCGATTCCCAGGGTAAACAGAAAGACACCCGCTACATCGGCAGTTCTGCCGATTGGTTGAAACTGCGCCGCGATCTGGAGGGAGTCTCGGAGAATTCCTTCGAGCGGGCAAGGCATCTGGAGGCCCGGCAACTGGCCACCCATCCGGCCGGTGTCCGGCGCGACGGCAAGACGTTGATCCTGATAGCCCGCAACCGGATTGGAACACACCCGGATCCCAAGCCGGCCGCGCGAATCCTCGAATTCGCCAACAGGAAGTGACGCCAAATCGGCGATCCTGAACCGTGGAAGGAATGAGTTATATATATATCGATCCAAGCGCTCGTCGGCGTTTTTCTTGTGACCCTGCGGCTCGCGCCGGGAGCTGAATCCGACGTCACAAACATATAACAAACAACAGGAGCAACCCATGAAACCTAGCATCCCACGCCCACTCCCGGAACCGCAGCTTCGCTCTGTCATGCGCAACCGCCCGCACCGTCCGTTCGTAACATTCATCAAATCCGGACTCCTCCTTGCCATGCCCGTCGCCCTGATCGTCGGCACTTCCGCCATGGCGGCGGAGATTCATGACGCGGTGCGTACCGGGGATGCCGCGACCGTGGCACGGCTGTTGAAGAAAGACGCCAAGCTGGTGAATCTTCCGGATGACGAGCACGCTGCCACGCCGCTCTATCACGCGGTGGATACGGGGAATCCGGAGCTGGTGGGAATCCTGCTCAAAGCCGGCGCCAAGGTGAACGTCAAGACGGATGGCTGCATGACTCCCAAGCAGCGGGCGGCTGCGATAACCCGCCCCGAGTGTGTGGCCGGTCTGTTGAAAATGTTAGATCGCTTTGTCAGCTCAGCTCCAGGCCCGGCGAAAGCCGCATCCCGTGAGGCCCTGCAAGCCTATCAAAAGTCCCTGGTCCCGGGCCCAGAGGAAGAGGCGGCCCGCCTTGCCGTCCTGCGCCTGCTGGTGGAGCGGGACCGCAGCCTGTTGGATGCGGATCCCGACCAGAACATGACCCCACTGCATGTTGCGGCATATTTCGCCAATCGCAAGGCGGTCGAATATTTGCTCGAGCAGGGGGCGGCTCTGGAGGCCGTGGCGGTTGGTTGCAGCCCGCTGCAGTTTGCCGCGCAGTTAGGGAATGCGGAGGTGGTGAAAGTCCTGATCGCGCACCAGGCGAAGGTGAACGCGGTTCACCCCACCGGGGTCCGGCCGCTGCATGTGGCGGTCATCAATGGTGACCTGGCCACCATCCGGCTGTTGGTCGAACACGGCGCGGAGGTCAACGCCGTGGACAAGAACGGCAGACCAGCCCTGCACGGTGCAACCTGGAGCGATGAAATCTTCAACCTGTTGTTAGAGCGCGGCGCGGATCCCAAACTGGAAGCGGCCGATGGCACCACCACGCTCCACATGGCGTGCCAGGACGGCAGCAGCACGCTGGTCGCAAAGTTGCTACTACTTCATCCTGATGTGGATGCGTGGGACCGGGAGGAATACACTCCCCTGCTCAACGCGGCGGAGGTGGGACGGGTGGATCTCCTGAAACTGCTGGTCGCAGCCGGGGCGAATCTCAAGGCGGTCCCAAAAAGTGGCCGCAATGCGCTTTGCCTCGCCGCAGGCTCGGCCAGCACGGAAGCGGTGCGGTTCTTGTTGGACCATCAGTTTGGAGTCAATGATATAAGCAACTCCGGTGAGACGGCCCTCATGAATGCCGCGTCACATTGCCGGCTGGAAACCGTGACTCTGTTGCTCCGCGCCGGGGCCAACGTGAATGGGGCCGAAAAGAAGAAGGGACTGACGGCGCTCATGGTCGCGGCTCTTGGAGGGCGAACGTCACCAACCGACTTGTGGACCGGGAATCAATCGTTAGGACAATGCGGCCCGTTTGATGACTCACTGAAAATCACGGCACTCTTGCTCGACAAAGGCGCGGACATGCGGGCCAAGGATCGCGCGGGGAAAGGTGCCCTGCATTGGGCTGCCGCAGTCGGCAATGTGGGAGTGGTTGAGCTGCTGCTCTCGAAGGGGGCGGAAGTGGATGCCAAGGACACCCTTTTTGGACGCACCCCGTTGCATGACGCGACCTATACTGCCGATGTGAAAACCGTGGCCACCCTGCTGGCGAAGGGAGCCAGCCTCATGGCCAAGGATAGCAATGGATGCCAGCCCATCCACTTGGCGACCCAAGTCGGCAATGTGGAGGTGCTCCACTTGCTCCTCGAAAAGGGGGCGGAGGTGGCGGCCACGGAAAGCCACGGCGGCACCCCCCTCCATATCGCCGCAGCATCCGCCAAACTCGAGGCGGTGCGTGTCCTGCTAGAGCACGGTGCGCCGCCAGCCGCCCTCGATCAATTCAAGAATACACCGCTCAACATGGCCGCCACCGTGGGTGCGGTGGAGATTGTCCGCCTACTGCTCGATCACCGGGCACCGGTCAATGCGGCCGACACGTTAGGCAACACCCCGCTCCACAATGCGGCCATCGTCCGAATTGGCGGGAATAACGTCAAACCCATGGCCGGACAGCCAGAAGAAGCTGCGCAGCAGACTTTGAATGACATCAACAAAAGCAATGCCGCGGACAAATTGAAAATCGTCAGACTGCTGCTGGAAAAGGGTGCCAAGCCAAATGCCAAGAATCTGGAGGGAGCCACCCCGATCAATGCTGCCGTCAAGTTCGGCACGCCTGAGATCCTTGCTGCGCTCAAGTCCCAGGCTCCACCCTCGCGCGGGAAATGACCGCCGCTCTCACCATCCCCACCGCCGACCACCATGAACACCTCTCCCGAACGCCACTCGTCTAACAGAACATCACCGCAGCCACCCGTTCAGGGCCAGCAACCTGGCCAGGCCTTTCGAGGTCGGGGTTGCCGGTGGCTAACAAGTGTGGGCGAGGGATTTTCAAGCGTGATAACCGGTCTTGCCACGCTTGTCCTCGCGTTTGATTTATGCTGCGCCTGTGCCTCAGCGAAGCCAGACGCTGGCGACAAGTTTGATCCCCGGAAATTCGAGGAGTGCAAAGCCAAGGCCGCGCAGGGTGACGCCCCGGCTCAAAACGATTTGGGTGTCTGCTACCTCAAGGGGCAAGGCGTGGCGAAGGATGAGGTGGAGGTCTACAAGTGGTGGTTTCTGGCGGCAGCACAAGGGTTTGCTCCTGCCAAGCAAAACCTGGCCCTGCTGGAACGTGAGCTGACGCTGGAACAAATCGCCGAGGGCAAACGTCGGGCGGATAATTTCAAGCCGCAGAAAGGGATACAACCATAAGACCTAACAAGAAAAGGAACAACCCTATGAAAACCTTGTTCAGCCTGATCGTCGTCGCGGGATTGACATCCTGTGGCAACATGGAAACCCGCAGCGGTCCCTATGTGAATAAACCCGCCCTGCAACAAGGAATCAACACCATGGAGCGTGCCGCCGCCTACGAGCGCCAGGGTGCTTCACCCAGCGATGCGTGGGAGCGTGCGCGCCTGAACAACGGTTTCGGCGGTCCATTCGGCACGATGGGTGACGCCATGACACCGATCGCCGGGTATGGTTGGAGCGTTGGATCGGGTAGTAGCAGGTGATTCACGACAAGTCCTTTCCACCAACCGCATACAAGCCATGAACGCATCCCACTCATTCCAAATCACCAACGTACACACTGGCATTTTCAGATGCGCCGGTCATCCCGGCCTCCTGCGTGCATTTGCCACCGTGCTGATTTGCGGATTTTCCGCCGTCGCCATGGCGGCGGAGATTCATGACGCGGTGCGTACCGGGGATGCCGCGACCGTCGCGCGGCTGTTGAAGAAAGACCCCAAGCTGGTGAATCTGCCGGATGAAGAGCACGCTGCCACGCCGCTCTATCACGCGGTGGATACGGGGAATTTGGAGTTGGTCAAAGCCCTGCTCAAGTCCGGAGCCAAAGTGAAAGTGAAGACGGCTGACGGCATGACTCCCATGCTGCGGGCCGCCATGAATACCAGTCCGGAGGGAATCGACGGAATGCCGCAAGTGCTGGCTCCCATCTTCCGTGATGGGCCGGAGGCCGCGAGGACGAGACCCCGTGAGGCGCTGAAGGCCTTTCACAAATCCTTGGTCCTCGGCCGAGAAGAAGAGGCGTCCCGCCTGGCCATCCTGCGTTTGCTCGTGGAGCGTGGCGGAAGCGTTTCAGACCCAATGGCTGATACCAAATGGACGCCTCTGCACGCTGCTGTTGGCTTCCCTAACATCAAGGCGGTTGAATATTTGCTCGAGCAAAGAGCGGATCCAGAGGCGACGAGTGCGCTTGGCGTTCGCCCGCTGCATCACGCCGCTGCGATGGGTAATCCCGAGGTGGTGAAAGTCCTGATTGCGCACATGGCGGACGTGAATGCCGCCCAGGTTCCCCTTGGAACCCGGCCACTTCATTTCGCGGTTTTTGGTGGTAATGTGGCCACCATCCGTCTGCTGCTCGACCACGGCGCGGAGGTCAACGCCGTGGACAACAACGGCCAACCGGCCCTGCACGCCGCGACCTGGAGCGATGAGATTTTCAACCTGTTGTTAGAGCGCGGCGCGAATCCCAAGCTGGAGCAGTCCGATGGCACGACCACGCTTCACAAGGCCTGTCAGGAAGGAAGCAGCACGCTGGTGACAAAGTTGCTGCAACTCCATCCGGACCTCGAGGCCTGCGATGAAGACTATTTCACTCCTTTGCTCAATGCGGCGGAGGCTGGCCGGGTGGATCTCCTGAAACTGCTGGTCGCCGCCGGCGCGAATCTCAAGGCGACCCAAAAAGATGGCCGCAACGCCCTGCACCTCGCCGCCAACGCCGCCAGTCCGGAGGCGGTGCGGTTTCTGCTGGAGCAAAAACTGCGGGTCAATGAATCTAGCGATTTCGGTGAGACCGCCCTGATGATTGCGGCGGGAGCCGGGCAGTTGGAGAGCGTGACCCTGTTGCTCCGCGCCGGGGCCACCGTCGGTGGGGTAGATAGGAGGACGGGCATGACGCCGCTCATGCTCACGGCTCTTGGCAACCGGAGGCCGCCAACCGTCATTGGGCCGGACGATCGGTCTGTTAGGAATCCCGACCGCGCATTCGACTATCTGAAAATCGCGGAACTTCTGCTGGCTGGCGGGGTGGATTTGCAGGCTAGAGATTGCGAGGGACAAACCGCCCTGCATTGGGCCGCCATCTCAGGCAACGTGGAAGTGCTTGGGTTGCTGATTTCGAAAGGGGCGGAAGTTGACGCCAAGGACACCCTTAATGGCCGCACCCCGTTGCATCACGCGGTCAACTCTGCCGATGCGAAAACCGTCGCGATACTGTTAGACAAGGGGGCCGACATCACGGCTAAGGATAGCAATGGATGCCAGCCCATCCACTTGGCGACCCAAGCCGGTAATGTGGAGGTGCTCCACTTGCTCCTCGAAAAGGGGGCGGCGGTGGCGGCCACGGAAAGCCACGGCGACACCCCGCTCCATGTCGCCGCAGCATCCGCCAAACTCGAGGCGGCGCGGATGCTGCTAGAGCACGGCGCGCCGCCAGCCGCCCTCGATCAATTCAAGAATTCACCGCTCAACATGGCCGCCACCGTGGGTGCGGTGGAGATTGTCCGCCTGCTGCTCGATCACCGGGCACCGGTCAATGACGCCGACACGTTAGGCAACACTCCCCTCCACAATGCGGCCATCGTCCGAATTGGCGGGAATGAGATCAAACCCATGTCACAAGAGCCAGCGGAAGCGATGCAGCAGACTTTGAACACCATCAACAACAGCAATGCCGCGGACAAATTGAAAATCGTCAGACTGCTGCTGGAAAAGGGTGCCAAGCCAAATGCCAAGAATCTGGAGGGAGCCACCCCGATCGATGCAGCCGCCAAGTTCGGCACGCCCGAGATCCTTGCGGTGCTCAAGTCCCAGGCTACACCCACGCGCAGGAAATGACCGCCGCTCTCACCATCCCCCACCGCCGACCACCATGAGCACCTCTCCCGAACGCCGCTCGTCTAACAGAACATCGTCGCTGCCACCCATTCAGGGCCTGGACTTGCGAGGTCGGGGTTGCCGGTGGCTAACCGGTGCGCGCGACGTTTTTTCAAGCGTGACAACCCGGCTTGCCACGGTGGCTCTGGCCGTGGGTTGGTGCGGCGTCCCGGCTTCCGCAACGCCAGGCGACGACGACCCGTTCGATCCCGCGAAATTCGCCGAATACCAAGCCAAGGCCGAGCAGGGTGAGGCCAGCGGGCAGACGATGCTCGGTGATTGCTACTACCGGGGCGAAGGCGTGGAGCAGGATTTTGCCGCAGCCGTGAAGTGGTATCGCAAGGCCGCCGAACAGGGCCACGCCGAGGCCCAGTTAGGTCTCGGGATCTGCTACAGCCGGGGCAAAGGGGTCGAGAAGGATGCTGCCGCCGCCGTGAAGTGGTTTGGCAAGGCTGCCGAGCAGGGTTTAGCCGAAGCTCAGTTCGGTATCGGTGCCTGCTACGCCATGGGCGATGGCGTCGAGAAAGACGCTGCCGTAGCCGTGAAGTGGTTTAGCAAGGCTGCCGAGCAGGGTCTAGCCGATGTGCAGTATATTCTCGGTGCCTGCTACGCCGCGGGCGAAGGTGTCGAGAAAGACGCTGCCGCAGCCGTCAAGTGGCTTAGCAAGGCCGCCGAGCAGGGTTTCGCCAAAGCGCAGCACATGCTCGGCGTCTGTTATCTAAAGGGCGATGGCGTCGAGAAAGACGCTGCCGCAGCCGTGAAGTGGTTTGGCAAGGCCGCCGATCAGGATTTCGCCGCAGCTCAGTTCGGTCTCGGTGCCTGCTACGCCACGGGCGATGGCGTTGGGAAAGACGCTGCCGCAGCCATGAAGTGGTATCGCAAGGCCGCCGCCGAACAGGGCTATGCCGAAGCTCAATTCTATCTCGGTGCCTGCTACTCCCGGGGCGAAGGGGTCGAAAAGGATGCCACGGCAGCCGTGCAGTGGTATCGCAAGTCCGCCGACCAGGGCTACGCCGGAGGTCAATATGGTCTCGGGACCTGCTACGATGCGGGCGAAGGCGTCGCAAAAGACGCGGCGGAAGCCGTCAAGTGGTATCGCAAGGCCGCCGACCAGGGATTCGCCGCAGCTCAATTCTCTCTTGGACTCTGCCACCACCATGGCGGGGGCGTCGAAACGGACGCTGTCGAAGCCGTCAAGTGGTATCGCAAGGCTGCCGAGCAGGGCTTCGCTCTAGCACAATCCAGCCTCGGAGTTTGCTACAAGAACGGCGACGGGGTAGGAAAGGATTTGGCAGAAGCCGTGGAGTGGTTTCGCAAGGCTGCCGAGCAGGGACGGGCCGAAGCTCAATTCGATCTTGGCCTCAGCTACGCCATGGGCCTGGGTGTGAAGAAGGACAGTGTGGCAGCCGTGAAGTGGTTGCGTAAGGCTGCCGAGCAGCACCACGCCGAAGCACAATACAATCTCGGAGTCTGCTACAAAAACGGCGAAGGTGTCGCGCAGGACTTTGCCGAAGCCGTGGAGTGGTATCGCAAGGCCGCCGAGCAGGGCCTCGCCGAAGCCCAATACGCACTCGGTGGCTGCTATGGCAAGGGTAATGGCGTCATGAAAGATGCTGTGGAAGCCGCGAAGTGGTGTCGCAAGGCCGCCGAACAGGGCCTCGCCGAAGCTCAATACGAACTCGGAGGATGCTATGCCAGGGGCGAAGGCGTGGCGAAGAACGATGCCACAGCCGTCAAGTGGTATCGCAAGGCGGCCGAGCTGGGCCATGCCCCGGCTCAAACCAGTCTGGGTCGCCGCTACGCAAAGGGCGAAGGCATCGCAAAAGACGCGGCGGAAGCCGTCAAGTGGTATCGCAAGGCCGCCGACCAGGGCTACGCCGAAGCTCAATTCGATCTTGGACTCAGCTACTACATGGGCCGGGGTGTGAAGCAGGACATTGTGGCAGCCGTGGAGTGGTATCGCAAGGCTGCCGAGCAGGGCCATGCCGCGGCTCAAGCCGGTCTGGGTATCTGCTACGAAAGTGGGTCGGGCGTGGCGAAGGATGAAGTGGAAGCCTACAAGTGGTATCTGCTGGCGGCGGCGCAAGGGGTCGCTATCGCAAAGCGAGACATGCTCCTGCTGGAACGCAAGTTGACGCGGGCGCAAGTGGCAGCGGGAAAGCAGCGGGCCAGCGCGTTCAAGCTGCCCGCGGCTCCGTCAGACGAGGACCTGCCAGGCGGTGCCGACGGCAAGCCGCTGGCCGATCTCCGTGCCAAAGCGGCCGGTGGCGATTCCACGGCCCAGCATGAATTGGGCGAGGCATACCTGGCAGGCAAACTGGGGGTGACGAAGGATCCGGTGGCAGCGGTCAAGTGGTTTCGCAAGGCCGCCGAACAGAGCCATGCGGTGGCTCAACTAAGCTTGGGCGCCTGTTACGAACGTGGCGACGGCGTGACGAAGGACGAAGTGGAAGCCTACAAGTGGTATCTGCTGGCGGCGGCGCAAGGGAATGCCAAAGCGCAAGACCAGGCCCCCCTGCTGGAGTTGCTGCTGTCACTCGACCAGATCGCCGAGGGCAAGCGCCGGGCGGAAAATTTCCAGCCGCAGGAACGGCCCCAACCATGAAATCAACCGCCGAAGAAGCTCTGCCAAACCACCAACCAGCCATGACCACAGCCCCCAAAATAAAATGCTCCAGCCACCTCCTGCCATGCCCACGCATGCAAAAAATCCAGCCCGACCGGAACACCCGCTGGCTGCAACCCGGAGGATGGGGAAGCGTCCATAACATGAACGTCCGGCTTGCGACATGGCTTCTGGCGGTGGCTTGGTGCTGCCCCTGTGCTTCCGCGACGCCAAGCGACGCCAACCCGTTCGATCCCCTGAAATTCGAGGACTACCAAGCCAGGGCCGCCCGGGGTGAGGCCAGTGGGCAAGCCCTGCTCGGCCGCTGCTACGCCACCGGCCAAGGCGTGGCACAGAACCCAACCGCAGCAGCGAATTGGTTTCGCAAGGCTGCCGACCAAGGCGATGCCAGAGGTCAATGCGGTCTCGGGTCCTGCTACGCCATGGGCCTGGGGGTGACCAAGAACGCAGCCGAGGCCGTGAAGTGGTATCACAAGTCCGCAGGGCAAGGCGACGCCTCGGCCCAATACAATCTCGGCCGCTGCTACCTTCAGGGTGATGGCGTCACGAAGGACGCTGCGGAAGCCGTGAAGTGGTATGTCAAGGCTGCCGAGCAGGGTGACGCCGCCGGCCAATACAATCTCGGAGTCTGCTACCTGCAAGGCATAGGCGTCGAGAAGAACTTTGCGGAAGCCGTGAAGTGGTTGCGTAAGGCTGCCGAGCAGCACCAAGCCGAAGCACAATACAATCTCGGAGTCTGCTACAAAAACGGCGAAGGTGTCGCGCAGGACTTTGCCGAAGCCGTGAAGTGGTATCGCAAGGCCGCCGAGCAGGACCTCGCAGAGGCTCAATTCAATCTTGGAGTCTGCTACAAAAACGGCGAAGGCGTCGCGAAGGACCTTGCCGAAGCCGTGAAGTGGTTTCGCATGGCTGCCGAACAAGGTCACGCCAAAGCTCAATACTATCTCGGGTCCTGCTACGCCATGGGCCTGGGGGTGACCAAGAACGCAGCCGAGGCCGTGAAGTGGATGCGCAAGGCCGCCGAGCAGGGTGACGCGCCAGCTCAATTCAATCTCGGAGTCTGCTACGACACGGGCATCGGAGTTGCGAAGGACGCTGCGGAAGCCGTGAAGTGGTATCGCAAAGCGGCAGCACAAGGATTTGCCGCAGCGCAATCCCATCTGGGCTACTGCTGCCAACAGGGCGCAGGGACAGCGAAGGATGCTGCCGCAGCCGTGAAGTGGTTTCGCGAGGCTGCCGGGCAAGGTTACGCCGAGGCCCAACACAATCTCGGATACTGCTACGGCACGGGCATCGGAGTTGCGAATGACGCTGCCGCCGCCGTCAAGTGGTACCGCAAGGCGGCCTATCAAGGATATGCTCCGGCCCAACACAATCTCGGAGGGTGCTACCTCATGGGTCAAGGCGTGGCGAAGGATGAGGCCGAGGCCTATGCGTGGTACAGTCTGGCCGCCAGGAACCATGCAGCCGCAGCGAAAAGTCGTGATAATCTGGAGCAATCGATGTCCTCACCACAACTCGCGAAAGCGCAGCAGCGTGCCGCGAAATTGCAGGCCCTCATCGAAGCAACCCCCATGCCCGACCCGTGAAGCATGACTTCCGCCCCGCCCGCCCCGTCCGACCCGTCCGACCTGTCCGACCTGTCCGACCTGTCCGACCCGTCCGACCTGTCCGACCTGTCCGACCTGTCCGACAACTGATAACTGATAACTGATAACTGATAACTGATAACTGATAACTGATAACTGATAACTCCCCCCTCCCCCTGCTCTCTCATGCCTGCTCGCCCGCAACGGAACATGCTAACAATCCTGACCAGCGCTCTCACCTTGCTGGCCGGGTCCGCGCGGCTGCCCGCCGGTCCCGCCCCGCCGTTTCCGCTGGAGCCCGCATTCGAACTGGCGGCAGACGCGCGACCGGAACCGGTGCCCCTGCGATGGGCGGGCAATTGGGTGCTGGTGAAAGTGACGCTCAATGGTGCGGACGCCGGATGGTTCAAGATCGGTACTGGCTGGGTCCGCTCCTGCATCGATCCGCAGGTGGCGGAGCGGCTCAAGCTACCGATGGTTGCCGATTTGGGCGTGATGGCGGGGTTCATTGATGACATCAGAGGCGGCCGCGCCAAAAGCTATCGGGCCGATGTTTTGCAGTGTGGTGCGGCTAGCGCTACGGACGTTGATCTGCTTCCCGGCGACATGGCGGATTTGTCGAAGGAATCAGTCAAGATGTATGGCGAGGGCATTTCGGGAGTGCTGGGCTGGGATCTGCTGGGGACGCTGCCATTCGTGCTCGATCTATCATGCCTGCGCTTGGAATGGCAGCGGCAAGCAATGCCCGCTGAGGGTGCCACGCGGGTCCCGGTGATCGAAAAGAACGGTTATCCATTCATCGAGATCACGGCGGGTAACGGCTGCAAAGCCCTGGCCATGCTCAATACTGCGGGAGGGCCAGCTTGCATTGAGAAGTCGTTTCTGAGAAAACACACGGATCTGCTTTGGAGCGGTCCCACACGGATGGATAGTTTTAACTTCGTCAGTCCAAAGGAAGATGACGACCGACTGCCGCGGGGAAACATCATGCAGGTCCTCGCTCTACCGACATCCCGTTGGCTGGCGGTGGAATGCGCAGGCATGCAGCAAGTGCTGCCTGTCATGATCGATCCGCGTGACGTGCCCGTGTATGGCGCAGTCCAGCTTGGTACCGGGTGGTTGCGCCGGATGCGGGCGCTTTTCGACGGACCGGGAAAGGCCCTCTGGTTGAGGCCCGCCGATTCCTCGCCTGAAGTCGAAGTCGTCAGCAAAGACCGGTCGGAGCCCTCGCCATATTTGTTAGCGGCGGCACTCGGGTCGGCGATCGGTTTCAACGATCCCGCCGCTGTCAAGGTACTGGCCGCGGCGGGGGCGGACGTGAAGGGGCCGCCCGAGTTCCTACCATTGGCCATTGCCTGTGGCTGTGCTTCGCGGGCGGCAGCGTTGGCGTTGCTGGCGGCGGGGGCGCCGGCTGATCCCGTGCCAGACGGCCGCATTCCAATGACTCCACTGATGGCTGCTTGTGGAATCGGGGATCTGGTTTTGATCAAGATGCTTTTGGAGAAGGGAGCCGACCCGAATCGCGCCCTCCCTAGCGGCTTCACTCCGTTGATGGCGGCAGCCCAATCAGGCGGCCCTGCGGCTGTGCAGGCGCTGCGGGGTAAGGCGCGCTTTCCCAAGGAGTCGGAGCAAGCGCAGAGAATTCTCGTGGAGGCCTGCGTGGGCGGCAACCTCCTCCTAGCCAAGGAAATGCTGGCGCGGATTCCTGCCAAGGCGCAGTCCAACGTCCCGTGGGCTGCGTATCTCGAGATGGCACTGCTGGTCGGTCATGAGGACGTGGTCGCTTGGCTCTTGAAGACAGGCGGTCCCGGCCTCGCCTCACAGGGGGCCGAACTGCAGCCCCTGTTAGCCGCGATTTTCCCCGCACGCATCGAAAAGACCGATGCCATCCGCGAGCGCTTGGTGACGATGCTCCTCGCCGCCGGTGCCGATCCCAACGCCTCGCGCAAAGGCGTCACGCCGCTGCTGTTAGCCGCCCGGCACGGGAACAGCACCATTGTGAAGGCACTTCTGGCAGCAGGAGCAAAGGCCGCCGCGAAGGACTACAAGATGCGCGATCCACTGCTGCGAGCCGCCGCCGCCAACCAACCGGCAGAACTCATTGTGCCACTGCTCAAGTCAGGTCTTGACCTCAACGCCGTGGACTCGGAGACAGAGTTAACCATTTTAGGCACCTATGCGATGCACGGCAATCATGAGGCCTGTGCCGCCCTGCTCGCTGCGGGAGCCGATCCGAATGACCAATCCCCATTCGGCCTCACGGCACTGGGCATGGCCACTAACGGATCCCGCGCCACCGAGGAAGACGCCCTGGCAGTGGTCAACCTGCTGCTCAAACACGGTGCCAAACTCGAGGCGGCGACCGACGCCAAATCGGATCCCGGGCCGCTCTTCGGTGCGATTGCCAAAGACCGCAGCACGCTGATCAAGCCGCTGGTCGAGGCCGGCGCTCCGGTGAACCGGGCAATGAACCGCAAGGTCGTGCCGCTGGCACTGGCCGCCGCCGTGGCCAACCCGGCGACGGTGCGGGCGCTGCTCGATCTTGGCGCCGATCCCAAGGTGCTGGATGTGCACGGCATCAGTCCGCTGGCCCACGCGGTCGCCGCCGGCAGGACGCACAACATGGCCCTGCTCTTGGCCCACGGAGCCTCGCCCGACGCCAGCAGTCCTAACGAAAAGCCGCCCATCTGGGTGGCGGCCTCCGTCGGCCAGTTGCGCTCTGTGCGCGCCCTGCTCGCCTCCGGCGCGGATCCCGCCGCCCTCAATCCCCAAACGAAAACCACCGCGCTCGACGTGGCGAAATCCCGCGGCGATGCGGTGATGGTGAAGCTGCTGGAAAATCATCCCCGCAAGAAATGAAACCTGCGCCCATTCTAACGAAACTCGGAAGCTCCTATGAAAACAACAATCACCCGGCTCGTATGGCTCTCGCTGGGGGCGTCACTCCTGACGGAAGGTGTGAGTATTCTGCCGGTTCCGCAGTTCCCAGCGGAGGTATCAACAATTGACTTGCCATTGCGCGACGGTGGGCTATGTTTGCCGACAATGATTCCGGGACGTTCAGCATCCTGCTCATGCCACCTGGGAAGCCAGGGGTCCAAACCGGTGGTGCCTCCGCTCCACGCGACCAGTCCGGGACCCGCACGGCAAACCGGTGCGCCGCTGGCAATCGCCACTTCGCGCCTCCCATTGCATGCGGACGCGCCGGGCTGCGGCGCGGGCGGAGGAGACGTTCCGGCGGGCATGGCAGAGGCGTCCTGTCAGTTCCGTGGTTGCAGTGGCTTGCGCACCGGTTGCCGGCGCGGCATGCGCTGCGTCTGGTCGATCATTTGCGGCCGGCGGTTTGCCCGTTGCCGCGGCAGAGAACCTTTCCGATGGGCCGAAGGTCGTGGGTTATCGCGTGTTGGCGGTTCGAGTCCGTTCGCCGGCTCCATGGGCCGGCGTAGCTCAATGGTAGAGCAGCCTCCGCAAGGAGTTCCAATTCCACGGCCGCCCCTTGCCCATCGGTACTTTCTGCGGGCCGAAGAACCTGGGTTACCTTTGTGTAATCACCCACGTTCGCCAACTTGTCCGCAGTTCAAGCAAACCGCCCGTGCCGGGAGTTGGCGGCACGCATCACCCGAAAGGAAGCCACCATGGCCATCGATTATGCCGCTCAATTCAACCGCCGCATCACCTCGCAATCGCAGCCGATCCCCGGCTCCACCCAGACGCCCAACTCCGCCGGTGGCTATACCTGGCAGGTGGACGACTGGACTCGCCTCGACCGTTTCCTGATCCTCGGCGCCGAGGGCGGCACCTACCACATCGGCGAACGCGAGCTGGTGAAAGAGAATCACGATGCCCTCGTTCGCTGCATCCAGGCGGATGGCGTCCGCGCCCTAAACCGGATCGTCGAGATCAGCGACAGCGGCCGCGCGCCGAAGAACGATCCGGCCATTTTCGCCCTGGCGTTGGTGGCTGCTCACGGCAATGCCGAAACCAAGGCGCTGGTCTCCCGGGAGATCAGCAAGGTCTGTCGCATCGGCACCCATCTGTTTCACTTCGCGCAGTATGTGAATGCGCTGCGTGGATGGGGTCGCGGTCTGCGCAAGACCGTGGGCCGTTGGTACGTCACCCGCGAGGCCGACGACCTGGCTTTCCAGGTCGTGAAGTACCAGCAGCGCGATGGTTGGTCACATGGTGACTTGCTCCGTCTGGCGCACCCGAAAGCGCCGAGCCTTGAGCACCAAACCATTTTCCGCTGGATTCTGTCCGGTGCCAACGGCCTTGGCGAACGCACCGTAACACGCCGCGTGCAGGGCGAACCCCGCGTGGCGAAATATGACGAAGTTGGTGCATTGCCGAAGTTCATCGCCGCCGTCGAGCAGGCCAGACGTGCCACCACCAAGGCTGAGGTCGTCAGCCTCATCACCGCGCATAACCTGCCGCGCGAAGCCATCCCAACCCAGTGGCTCAACGAACCCGGAGTATGGGACGCGTTGCTCCAGCACATGCCCACGACGGCCATGCTCCGCAACCTCGGCAAGATGACCAGCCTGGACCTGATCAAGCCGCTCAGCGACGCCGCGAAACTCGTGGTGGCCAGGCTGAGCGACGAGCAGGTGCTCCAGCGTGCCCGCATTCACCCACTGGCGGTGCTCATCGCCGAAAAGGTGTATGCCCAAGGTCACGGTGAAAAGGGCGGTCTCAAGTGGCAACCGGTATCGAAGATCATTGATGCTCTGGACGCCGCGTTCTACGCCACGTTCCGCAACGTTGAACCGTGCGGCAAGCCGGTGCTGCTGGCCCTGGACGTCAGCGGCTCAATGGAATTTTCCCGGATCGCCGGCTCCTGCCTCACGGCCCGCGAAGCCAGCGCCGCCCTGGCGTTGGTGACCGCCGCGACCGAGCCTGAATGCGAAATCATCGCCTTTTCGGCCCCGGCCGGGGGCGGCTTCGGCGGCATGCACGGCGGCGGTGAACCGGGCATCACCCGCGTCCAACTGTCGCCTCGCATGCGGCTCGACGACGTCATCAAGCGGATTGACACCATCCCGATCGGTGGCACCGATTGCGCCCTGCCGATGATCTGGGCCCGCCGCGAGAAGCTGAGCGTGGCGGGCTTCATCACCTACACGGACAGCGAAACGTGGGCGGGCGACATCCACCCGGCCCAGGCGCTGCGCCAGTATCGCGGCGAGTTTGTGCCAGATGCGAAGGCGGTCGTGGTGGGCATGACCTCCAATGGATTCACCCTCGCCGATCCGGATGATCGCGGCATGTTGGACGTGGTGGGCTTCGACGCCAGCGTGCCGGCCGTGATCACCGACTTTCTTCGTTCGTGAAGCGCGAACGGTTCAAGGACGCCACCAGAGGTGACCGCACGGTTCGGGAGCGGCGGGGAAATGGTGCTTGCAGTGGCAATGACGACGACGAAGTCCGTCACGTTGCGCCTCGCTGGTGGCCGTGATCCGGCTTTCCATAACACATTCCGCATAACTTGCCGCGGCGGTTCCGGATGAAAGGGCTGGACAGAATCAACCGCCAACCGCCATCACGATGAAAACCATTCCGATTTTCCTCCGCCTCCCCGCCGTGATTCGCCACCCGCTCCACCTGCCAATTTCCATGAAAACAATCCCTATCAATCACTCCATGAAAGCACTTGCAAAAAACACCTTGAATCCGCATCCCGGCAGCCGACTGGTGACGGCGGTGGCCGCCATGAGCTTCTTTTGTTGCGGCGCGGCCCTGGGTGCCGCCGACTGGGACGGCGCGAAAGTCACGAGAACCGATCTCCTCGCCGGCGAGACAAAACACGGGAAATTCGCCTACTCCTTCGCTTCGGTCAACCGCGACATTGCTATTTCCAACAACTTCTTGCTTCGTTTCCGGATAAGTATCTTGACGCCAATAGCACAGGCATGACGCCCCACCGGAACCTCCAACCCCGCCAAATACCATGAAAGCTACATCCACGATCATCCTATGCGGCTGCGCCCTGCTCGCCACCGCCCCGCTTTCCGCCGCCGCCGAACCCGAAGCCGGGCAGGTACCGGCTTTCCCCGCCGCAGCCATTGAAGAACAGGACTTTGAAGGCAAATCTATCACCGGGCTGGAGATCCGCTACATCGGGGCCAAGACGGTGGATGAGGCGCGGATTCGCAACCTGGTGAGTTCCAAGGCGGGATCCGCATACTCCGCGGAAAAGCTGGATGCCGATGTCAAGGCGCTGTTTATGTCCGGACTGGTCGATGACGTCCGCTTCCTCGCTGAGGGGGTCAATGGTCAGGTCAAATTGATCGCCGAGGTGACCACCCGTGGGGAATATGTGGCGTTGCAATTCCTGGGCAACACCCTCTATTCCGACCAGAAGCTGGCGAAGGAGACCAAGCTTCCCAGCCGCGGCATTCTCAGTGACGACAATATCGTGGCGGCCCGAAACAACCTCGAGAATTACTATCGTGAGCGGGGCTACCCGGACGTCAGGGTGGTGCACCGGGTGCAACCGAGCACCGAGGCGGGCAAGGCGGTGTTGGTGTTCTTGATCGACGAGAACGGCAAGAATGTGATTCGGAAGATCCGTTTCGAGGGCAATCATGTTTTCCCCGACCAGGAACTCCGCAAGGAGGTGAAAACCAAGGAAAATGGCTCGCTCCAGTCCGATCAACTCGATCAGGATCTTCATGCCGTGCTCGACTACTACAGGAGCAAGGGATACCTTTGTGTCCAATGCCCCGGAATCCGCCGCGAACAAGTGGCGGACGGTCTCGTGGACATCGTGATCCCCATCAATGAGGGTGGAAAATACTCCGTGGCTGGCGTGAGCTTTGGCAAATTGACGGTCTTCAAGCCGGAAGAACTCCATCCGGCTCTCTCACTGAATGCCAACGATGTCTATTCCTCGAAGAAAATGCGCGCAGACATCACCATGATCCGAAACCGCTACGGATCCCGTGGATATGCCGATGCCACGGTCTCCCCCGACATCCGCGATGCGGGCCCGAACCGCGTGAATATCATTTACCGTGTCACGGAGGGCGCCCGCTTCCGCGTCGGCCGGCTCTACATCTCCGGCAACATCAAGACCGCGGACAAGGTGATCCGCCGCGAGATCCCGCTCCAGCCGGGCGACTGGTTCAATCCGGTGGAATACGAAACCATCAAGACCCGCCTGACCCGCCTCCGGCTTTTCCGCAATGTTGAGGTATCAGAACATCCCGATAGTCCAGGGTTCCGCGATGTGCATGTGATCGTCGAGGAGTAACACACCGAATTTCATTCCACCATTGCTCCCGCCTCCGGCCGGGCGCCTTCTGTCATCGTTTCGTTCATTGCTGGCGTTGCAGGGCGCGGGCCACCAGCTTGGCCGCTTGGTTGCGGATGGGTGAACTTGCGCCGCAGTTGGCTCCATCAGAAACGCGGAGTTCGAAACAGTAATTCATATCAGAAGTATCTTAGTCGCCGCGCAATAATAACTGTCGATCAAGGCGTCCGTGAGGTGCTTGTAGCGGCACTCTGCTTGTAGCGGCACTCTATGAGTGTCGATGCCAATGAGCATGCCGAAGCGCATTTTCATTGGCACCCTACGCACGCGACGGTCGCAGACCGCCGCTACAATGCGGCAGATATTGTTGCGCGGCCCCTTACTGGCACACAGCCTGCCGAAAGCAACGAGGCCAGCAAGGCTGGTATGACAAACGGAGGGTGTGCTGTTTCATACAGGTGTTCCGTCCAATCAGCCAGCAGGAAAATTGGACCGATTTGCACAACCTTGCGGCGCGTTTCCGTATGAATGAAATGGACCGGCACAAGCGCCAGCCCACCCGACTATGAAAACGATCCCCCGCTGCCCCAACCTCCCCGTCGCCGTGATTCCAGCCACCGCCACTGCGGATCTGAAAAGACAAGCCTCCGGGCGCCCACGCTGGCTCGTGCCGCTGGCCCTGCTGTGCCGCCTGGTGCAACCCCTGGCGGCCGATCAGTTCGGAAATTTCACCTACACCGACACCGGGACCGAGATCACCATCAACGGCTATGTTTCCAACGATAATGTTGGCACCGTGACCATCCCGGAAAGCATCGCGGGCAAGCCCGTAACCCGCATCGGGGATCAAGCGTTCGCCGGAAACAGATCGCTGACTAGCGTCACGATCCCCGCCAGCATCACCCGCATCGGAATCAATGCGTTCACCGCCTGCCACAGTTTGTATTCGATCACGGTGGCCGCCACGAATCAGAATTTCAGCAGCGCGGATGGGGTGCTCTTCAATCAAACCAAAACCGCTCTCATTCAGTTTCCCGCGGGGAAGGGTGGGAGTTACATGATTCCCGCCGGCGTGACCAGCGTCGCAGTGGGGGCGTTCTACGGCTGTAGCGGGCTGATCGCCATCTCGGTCGATGCCGCCAACCCGGCCTTCAGCAGCGCGGACGGAGTGCTCTTCAATGCCTCCAAAACCGCCCTTATTCAGTGTCCTTCGGGCAAAAGTGGTTCGTTCCAGATTCCCGCCGGGGTGACCGCTATCGGGGAACGTGCGTTCTCGACGTGCAACCGACTGACGGACCTGACGCTCCCAGCCAGCGTGACCACCCTCGGAGACTATGCATTCTCCGAGTGCCGCGGACTAACGAGCATCAACCTTCCCTCCGGCTTGACCCGCATCGGAGACGGTGCGTTCTCCAGTTGTAGCGCACTGGCGAGCGTGACCATCCCCGCCAGTGTGACCAGCATCGGGGAACGGGCCTTTTCCGGTTGGGTGAACAAGTTGATCTCGATCACGGTTGATCCCGCGAATCCCAACTTCAGCAGCTTGGATGGCGTGCTCTTCAATCAAGCCGAAACCGTGCTCATTCAGTATCCCACCGGCAAAGGTGGAACTTACACCATTCCCGCCAGCGTGACCCGCATCGGAGCCGATGCATTCTCCGATTGCAGCGGACTGACGAGCATCACGATCCCCGCCAGTGTGACCAGCATCGGAGACGCTGCGTTTGCCAGGTGCAGCGGACTGACGGGCATCACCATCCCCGCCGGCGTGACCAACATCGGATACTCCACGTTCGCCTGGTGCGGCGGTCTGAAGAGCGTAACGCTTCCCGCTGGCTTGACGAGCATCGGGGACTACGCCTTCTCCGGCTGCATCGGGTTGGTCAGTGTGACGATTCCCGCAGGTGTCGCCCGCATCGCGGACTGGTCGTTCTCCGGTTGTGTCGGACTGACGAGCGTGACGATTTCGCCCGGCGTGACCAGCATCGGGGAAGGGGCGTTTTCCCTCTGGGGCCCGTGGGGCGGGATGGGGGGCGAACCGCCATTCGGCCTCACGAGCATCACGATTCCCGACACGGTTACCAGCATCGGGGATCAGGCGTTCTCCCGTCGCAGCAAGCTGCTAAGCGTGACGATCCCCTCCAGCGTGACCCGCATCGGAAACTCTGCGTTTGCCTCCTGCAGCGGACTGACAAGCATCACAATCCCATCCAGTGTGACTAGCATCGGAGATCAGGCGTTCGACTATTGCACCAGCTTGACGAGCGTGACCATCCCCGCCAGTGTGACCAGCATCGGGAAAGGGGCGTTTTGCACTTCTGGGGGCCCGCTGTGGGGTTGGGGTAGCGGGCTGATCTCGATCACGGTTGATCCCGCGAATCCGAACTTCAGCAGCGCGGATGGCGTGCTCTTCAATCAATCCAAAACCGTGCTAATTCAGTGTCCCACTGGCAAGGGCGGTACTTACACCGTGCCTGACGGGGTGACCAGCATTGGGGACCGTGCGTTTGCCTGGTGCCGGGGCCTGACGGACATCACCATCCCCGTCGGTGTGACCAGCATTGGAGACCGTGCGTTCGACTTCTGTAGCCGCCTGACGAGCGTGACGATCCCCGTCGGTGTGGTCAGCATTGGAAACTCTGCGTTTGCCTCCTGCACCGGCTTGACGAGCGTGACCATCCCCGCCAGTGTGACCAGCATCGGAGACGATGCGTTCGACGGATGTAGTGGCCTGACGAGCGTAGCCATTCCCGCTGGCGTGACCAGCATCGGAAACACTGTATTCTTCTGGTGTAGAGGCCTGACGAGCGTGACGATCCCCACCAGTGTGACCAGCATCGGAAACTCCGCGTTCTCGGGTTGCACCGGACTGACGGGCATCACCATCCCCGCTGGCGTGACCAGCATCGGAAGCGATGCGTTCTCCGGGTGTAGTGGCCTGACGAGCGTAGCCATTCCCGCCAGCGTGACTAGTATCGGAAACTCCGCGTTCGGGTATTGCAGCGGGCTGATCTCGATCACGGTCGCAGGCTCAAACCCGAACTTTAGCGGCGCGGCCGGCGTCCTCTTCAACAAACCCAAGACCGTGCTCATTCAATGCCCCGCTGGCAAGAGTGGTGCCTACACGATTCCCGGTGGCGTGGCGAGCATCGGAGACTATGCATTCTCCGGGTGTAACGGACTGACTAGCGTGACGATCCCCACCGGTGTGACCAGCATCGGGACCAGGGCGTTCCAAGAATGTAGCGCCCTTGCTAGCCTGGCGATTCCCGCCGGCGTAACCAGCATCGCGGAATGGGCATTGTCCGGTTGCAGTGGACTGACCAGCGTGACCATTCCATCCAGCGTGACCAGCATCAAGTGGGGGGCGTTCAACGGTTGCAGTGGACTGACCAGCGTGACGATGTCCGCCGGGGTAACCCACATCGGAGATTCGGCGTTTGCCGACTGCAACGGACTGACCAGCGTGGTCATTCCGCCCAGCGTTGCAATCATCGGATCCTCCGCGTTCCAAAGCTGTAGCGGATTGACGAGCGTGACCATTCCCGCCAGCGTGACCCGAATCGGAGATGCGGCGTTCATCGGTTGCAACAGCCTGTCGAGCGCGGTCTTCATCGGTAATGCCCCGTTGTTGGAATCGGGTGTTTTTCAATCCACCGCCAGCGATTTCACCGTATATTACCTCGCTGGCAACACGGGCTTCACCACGCCGACATGGATGGGTTACGCGGCGTTTCCCGGGACGCCCCCCCAATTCACCAGCGCCGCTCCTGCCGCCGACGGCAAGGTCGGCACTGCCTATAGCCACCTCTGCACGGCGACAGGCACGCCAAATGCCACTTTTGCGGTAACTTCAGGCGCCTTGCCCGACGGGCTGAGTCTCACCCCCGATGGGGTGATTTACGGCACCCCGACCACCAAAGGCATCGCCACCGGCACCATCACCGCAGCCAACGGCATCCCCCCGGATGCCATGCAAAGCTTTTCAATCGATACCCATGGCTATCGAACCTTGGTCGCAGCCGGCAGCCACGGCACCGTCACCGGTGCCGGGAGCTATCTGATCCATGCCATCGCAACCCTAACCGCCACGCCCGCCCCCGGCTATGTCTTCGGCGGTTGGACGGGCGACGCCTCGGGCACCGCCAATCCGCTCGCCGTCCTGATGGATTCTAACAAAACGATCACCGCGAACTTCGCACCCGACACCGCCGATGCCGATGGCGACGGCTTGAACAACCATGATGAAATCGTCACTTACGGCACCAATCCCAGTCTGCCGGACACCGATCACGACGGTCTAACCGACGCTGCGGAAGTCGGGCGCGGGCATTTTTCGATCATCGCCGGGACCTTCACCTGGGCGCAGGCCCGCGCCGATGCCCACGCACGCGGCGGCGACCTCGCCTGCTTCCCCACCGCCGCCCGCTGGACCGTGGCCATGGAATCGTTAGGGGCCGGCGCGACCGACAATTTCACCGGCCTCTGGATCGGCGCGAGCGACGCTGCGACGGAAGGCGTCTGGGCCTGGGTGAACGGCGAACCCTTCACCTTCAGCCAGTGGGCGACCAGCCGCCCGAGCGCCACCGCCGGCAACACCCTCGACTATGCCGAGGTGAGCGGTGGCAATGGCGCGGAACTCGAGATGTGGTATGACCGCACCGGCACGCTCGTCCGCGACGGCTACATTCTGGAAACCGGCTACGCGACCGATCCGAACAACGCCGACACCGACGGCGACGGCCTCAACGACGGCGCGGAGCAGGCCGCCGGCACGAATCCGCTTCTAACCGATAGCGACGGCGACGGTTTCGACGACGGCTTCGAGGTCAGCGCCGGTTTCAACCCCACCGCGGCCGCCAGCACGCCGGACGGGATCGCCTCGCTCCGCACCGTGCCCGGCACGATCCCGGTGACGGTGGAATTCCGCTTCAACGCGGCCCGCGGCGTGAGCTACCGGATCGATGCCGCCACCGATTTATCTAACTGGAACACCATCGAACCCGCCATCATCGGCCAAAGCGCGGCCGTCATCCGCACCTACTCCACCCAGAACCTGCCGCAGCGGTATTTCCGGATCCGGAGAAATTGAAGCAACCATTTCCCGTTACTACTCAGGTATGGCAGAATCATTGACAGCAGAATCATTTCAGAATTGGAAAAAGTCATTGGATCAATCCCTGTCTGTGCGCATCCGCACGCAGACAGGCCGACCAGTGAGGAATCCCCCTCAAGATTCCTGAAAAATGATTCTGCCATAAATGATTCTGCCATGAATTCTTTGGAACCTGAGTAGTAACCAACATTCAACTTCCAACTTCCAACATTCAACATTCAACATTTACGATCAAGTAAGAGCAAGACATGACACCTTATCGGCACTGCTGCCACCCGAAAACCCATGCGCGGATGATTCACGAATTCGTCTGAAACGCCAACCAGTGCCAACTCATTTTCCGCCGGGATCAGGAACTGTGAGTTTCCGGACGCTGCCGGAAACACAGTCGGCGGAGGTGGTTGTTCCGGGACGGGGTTGCATGATCGGGGCCGGTCCACGGCTGGCGCGAGTTTGGTGCGGTCCGGCAGGTCTTCCCGCAGACTGCCCGGATGAATCGGCGCGTCCGGCTCCACGTGAGCGGCCACGATGCTGATGCCCGCGGGTGCGACGGCGCCGGATCAGGATCAGCGATCAGGATCAGCGGTCAGGGCCAGGGCAGAGTTGTCTGTTGTTCGTAGTACCGGCGGTCCAGTTCGTACACGTCATACGGATCCGTGCGCGGATCGAACGTGGGAGGCAGGATGCCATAACGAATCATCTCGCGGAAATACGCGGGATGTGGTTGGAATCCGGGCACCTCGAAACTATTCACTCCGCGACCTAACAAAGACAGCATCCGGCGGTAATCCGGATCCCCGGTGGTGGCGAAAACGGCGCTTGACATCCCGCCTTTTGCCCGGCACCAACCCAAACCGCCAGCCTCCTTGGCAAGTGGCGCCATGAGGATCAATGACTTCTCCGGTTCCGTTAGATCCACCAGGGAATCATCATGGGTGAAGTCCTCGCGTCGCTCCGGTGAGCCGGCATACCGTGCGCGCTTGAGTCGTTCGCTATTGAAGACATAGCGGCCATCGCTCCGGGGGTGGCAAGCCGCGCAACGCTGTTGTGCGATATCCTGCGGCACTTGCACGCCACCACCCTTGCCCGTGCCGGAACACGCATAGGTTCCCGCATACGGAGTCCCGGCATCAATCCAGCGGACCACCAGCAGATATTCCGCAGCGGACAGCCGGGCCTCATGGTGCTGCCCGCGCAGTTGGCCCAGCAGCGGACTGGCCGGACTGCCCATCGAACGCGGCGGTGGATTGGTGGGACCTCGCGCGCCAGTGGAACGGACATATCCGTTCGCAATGAGATTGTAACTGCTGTGGGACCAGTAGGTGCCCCGGTGACCACTGAGATCCAAGCTGCCGTTCATTGCTCCGGGGTTGTGACACTTGACACAGTGGCGGTCCCAGATCGGTTGGATGTCTCTGGGATAGTCGATGATGTCCGGCAGACCTTCGCGATCCAGACGACTGGGCGGCCGTTGCAAAGCCATGCGGGATGAGGCGGAGTTGGGCGTCTCGGTGCGTGCCTCGTGACAGCCGGAACAACTTTGCGTTTCCCCCGGCATCACGCTGGTGAAGGCATGCATGCGTTTGATGCCAAGCCCCCCGGCATCGAGCGCGATGAATTGCAGCGCCCGCAAGGCGGGGACTTCCACATAGGCCGAACCATCGTCCTCGACCGGAAAGGTGCCGAGGAGGCGTTTGAGGTTCCAGGCACTGCTCATGCTGATCTGACCGGGAGCGCCTTCGTGATGGATGGGATCAGGCAGTATCTCATGCACCATGATCTGCTTGATCTCGCCACGACGTATTCCGCTGGATCCGCGGCCTTGATAGACATCCGCCAGGAGCAAGCGGCCGCTGGCCTGACTCCAATCGGTGGTCTGACCGAGCAGCGGTTCACGGGGATGGGCGAGCAAGGCACGGGGTTGCCGGAAGAGCGGGAGCCCGTCTGCCGCCGGTTGGGTTGCCGTGTGAACCGGCCTGCTCGGGTTTGCCAACACCAGTTCGCGCCGTCCCTGCACATCATCCGCGAGCCAAATGCCCTCATCGTTGACGAGTAGAAACCAACGTGCGGACAAGGGCCAGGGGTCACGGTAAGTTCCCTCGGGAACCGCCAGGGAAAACCCGGGCGCGGGCGAGCCATTGAGTCCGCGAAGCTGGCGCAAGACTGCCTGTGGATTCTGTGGACCGAGGGCCAAATCCAACAGCACGATGGGGCCATTGCGCTTGGTCACGTTCTTGTGGGCCTGGACGGCAACCGCCAACCCGGTGCCCGGTATCGGTTTGAGATCCATGTAGGCATCGCCCAGGGATTTCCTGATGCCGTGCCCGAAGAGGCTCACCAACCCGCAACCATCCGGGCGCATCGCCCAGGGCGACCAATCGCCGTCCTCATGGCGGTCCACGTATTCCCACCGGGTATAGACGATCCGCCCGTCCGGGAACACCCAGGGCAACAGGTCGTGATCCACATTGGCGGAAAGGCGCACCAGGTTCCGGCCATCGCCATCACAGCGAAAAATGTTGCCGCTTTGGGTGGAAAAGCAGGGCACCCATCGTTGGCTGCGGGATGAGACGAAGACCATGCCGCCATCCGGCAGATAACAGGGTTCAATGTCATCGTAGATCCCATCGGTCAACTGGATCAACCCGGTTCCATCGGCCTGAATCTGATACAAGTGATAGGACATCGAACCCGCCTTGCGGTACGAAAACAGGATCGTCCGCCCGTCGTAATGGACACACGGATCGCGGATCGCTCCCCCGGCATCCGCCAAAATGGTCCGGGTCCGCCCGTCCCGCAGGTTCATGCGCAGGAGCCGGGCCCCAACGACCCCGCCGACCAGGTCCTCGACCGCTGTCGGAAACGGTTTGGGGAGATTCGCCCGGTAGCCGAACGTCTCATAGGCATGCACGGGAGAGTTCTGTGGCAGGGCGATGCAGATGATTTCCTCGATCTTCACCGTCGTGTCCGCCAACAACTCCTCAATCAGGCGCGGCGCGACCATCGCCGGCGCGGACGGGTTGTCGGGTGTCACCGGGACCGCAACGGGTTGCTGTGCGAGAGCCCCCGGGGCAACGGCCAGCAACGCGATGCCTGTTAGGAACGACAGGGGCTGGAGCGATGTTCTGGGAGACGTGCTCAGGTTCATGGTGTTTGATGATGGACCGAGTTGCCGGATAGCCGCCGCTTCATGATCCTCTCACCAGCCCTCGTTTCTAACGGCCTTGAATGCGCCTGCCGGCTCACGGCATCCGGGCGGTCCGGAGGTCAGTGGTTAGAGCGGGTGCGATCACCCGGAACCCAACATCAACCACTTTCATCTCAGGCTGGTAGGGGCTGCGTGAGGCGGGACGCGCGCGGTAGGGGAGATCCTGCCAACTGCCGCCGCGGGCGACCGCCTGCTGGTCGTGCTGGTCCGCCGGTTTCCAGAGCGAGCTGGTCCATTCGGCCACGTTGCCAATCATGTCGTGGAGACCGGCCTCGTTAGGTGCGTAGCGGCCGACGGGCGCGGACACCTGATAGCCGTCGTCGAGGTTTTCGACCGCGAGATGACGGGTCAAGGGGACGGCCACGTTGCCGGGGACATAGTATGCCTTGTCTGCCAGGTTCGCGAGTTTCGAAAAATCCTTGCCGGTCAGACCGTCAGGATCGCACTTGCCGCAGCGTGCGGCCCACTCCCATTGCTCCTCGCTGGGCAGCGTGAACTGCTCGCCGGTCTGCTCCGAGAGCCAGCGGCAGAAGGCCTTGGCCTCGATTTGCGAAATGCGCACCACCGGCTGCAGCGGTTGATTCAGGTCGCTCCCGCGTTCGCCGCCGCTGAAATGCAGGAACTCGCTGACTTCGAGCCGACTGTCATGATGCGGATTGAACAGCGCGTATTGCTGGTTGGTGACCTCGCACACACCCATCCAGAATGGCTGTTCAATCCTGATGGACCGCTCGTTCCACTCGTCCTCATAACCGGCCGCATCCCCCATCACGAAGGTGCCGGCGGGGATGCGGACGAGCCGCAACTTCACCTCTCCGCCCAGCGGAATGCTCAGTTCACGCGGCTTGCCCGTCTTCGGGTCGGTCGCTTCAGCCAGACTTTTCGGATCGACTTGCAGCGGCTGCTCGGCACGGATCGACGCGGGACGCGGCGGCGTTGCGGCGGGCATGACCGGCGTGATCTTGGGGCGTGCCGCGTCCACCGAGAAGGCCTCGAGGTCCTCCGGGTCGAAGTCCACATGTGCATACCGCTGCATCAAATCCTTGCGCCTGGCATGGACCGGAGCGACCACTTTGCTGCCGACGATGTCTTTCCATGAGCCGTGCGCCGGAATGTTCATGTCGATCCAGGTGATCAGCCGGTCCCAGCCTTCGGCGTCGAGTTTGACGCCGTGATGCCCCTTCTTGAGCACTTGGACCAGCCGCGTTTGATCCGCATGCAAATCGTACGGCGTCAGCATGTGCAGGTCACCCTCGAGCGTCGCGTTGCGCACGAAGCGCACGAGCTGGTAATAGGCGGGCGGGAAATGCGCGGCCGGATCCGGAACGCCGCTCTTCAAAATGGCAACCTCGTCAGGCCGGAGCGTTAGATCGGCGATCTTGCCACCGTCGCGCCCCACCAGCTTGGTCCCGCCGTGGTGACACCCGACGCAGGATTTATCGAGCACCGGCTGCACCTCCCGGTTGAAACTGAAGCCGCGCATCGGGCCGTACCAAGGGGTGATGTCAGAGGGTTTGCGCAGCGCCGCTGTGGCCATCTGCGACGGCGGCGCGGTGTTGGCGCTTTCGTGACAACCGACGCATGAGCGGACCTCACCCGGCTGACAGGTGAACCAGCTCCGCATGTATTGGATCGCCTTGCCTTGCGCGTCGAGCGGCTGGACGGCGAGCGGAATGCGGGCGGGAACCGTGAAATTGGCGCTGCCGTCAGCTTCGACCGGCACCGTGCCGACGATCACCCGGACGTCCCATGGCCCGTCCACGCCGACGCGGTGGGGCGTACCACCCATGCCGCGCATCCCGAAGTTATACGAGAAGATCCGCAGGGCTTTGACCTTGCCGCGCGGCACGTCTTGCAAGCCGTTGCCGACATAGACGTCGCTCATCACCACGGTCGCGGTTTTCGCGCCCGTAATCGTCCGCGCGGGGATGACCGGCGGCTTCGGCCGCTTGCGCAGCGGGATTGGCTCGATCATCCAGCGGCCCGGCACGCCGTATAACTTCAGCGCGTTATCAAACACATCGACAAGATAGATTTCGGTTCCCCAGCCTTCCGGATTGTGCGTTTTCATGCCTGCGAGGAAATACTTGTCGGATAGCGGATAGGGCGTGACAAACAGCGGATACAGGCCGCCGATCAAGCCGTCACTCATCACCGGTATGACCTTCTTGCCATAACCGGGGATCTGCTGAACCACGCCGTCGGCTTCAAAGCGTCCTTGCGTCGTGTCGAAGAGAATGAGATGGCCGATCTGGCCCCAGTCGTGATGGCCACTGGCAATTCCAACGAACTTCGTCGAGCTGCCGGGAACCGCCCTCGGATAGAACGTCGAGTTCGGCCAATACGAGTTGGAGCCATACATGGCCGCCTGGTCCGTGCCGTCGGGATTCATCGAGAAGACGACCCGGTTGAAGCAATGCGGCGTGTCCGTGTAGTCCCAGCGGAGATACATGATGCGTCCGTTAGGGAGCAGCGACGGATGCCAGTTGTGGTCCTGATCGACGGTCAGCCGTTCGACCTCGCCAGCGGGCTTCTTGCGGAAAAGTTGCGCGATCGGCGCGCCGCCTCCGATGCAGGGGACCCCCAGTTGCGTCGCGGTGCTGGTGAAGTAAATCGACCCGTCCGGGCCGTAACACGCGTCGAAGTTCTCGACGTCCCGGTCCGGGATGGTTTCGATCTCGCGGGTGCTCGGCTGGCGGGTGGCCGGGTCGAGCTTGGGCGGCAGGTCCACTTCGCTGATTTGCCACGCGCCCCAGCAATCGGGCGGGGTTTTTCCGTTCGTGGAGAAGAGCAGCTTGGTGCCGTCGAAATGCAGATCCATCCGGGCGACGGCTGCCTTGTTAGGCGGGGTGAAAAGCGTCGTGACCTTGCCGTCCGGTGAGACCGGCGAGAGCACCTTGACCGCATTGTCATGTCCGGTCGGCCTCATCGCCGCCAGGTTGAGCCAGGCGCTCGGGCTGAGAGACCCCTGGCGGTCAATGAACATCAGCGAGTCGAAATCAATGAGCGGATTGCCCAGCAGCGCCTCCTTGAACAGGGTATCGAACGTGGCGGCGAGCGGCGCGAGCGGGGCCGGCGTTTCAAGCACGGCCTGCTCGATTTCCCCAAGGCGCTTGAGATACTCGCCACCCTTGGGATACCTGTGGCCGGAGGTCTTGGTTAGATCCTGGATGGCCAAGCGGAGCGAATCGAAGTTGTTACGGATCAGCTTGTCATGCTTCGGCTGCGGGCGTGGCGATGGCTGGTCCGGATGCTGATGCTCGTGCCGCAGCCAGCCGAGGCGGACCTCGGTCGCCGGGAAGTCCGGGTTCGGCTCCGGCTGCGGCTCCGGCTCCGGCTCACCCCCCGCAGCCATCCCAGCGGACAGCACGCAAAGCACCAGCCAGTGAACGGCGGAGGATCGCCAAGGATGAGTTGCTGGTGCGGTTTTCATGGCAGGGTGGTTGGGGTGGATCAGTCGCTGGTGACACCGGCATCTGAATGTCTGAGACGATGGGTTGCATACACGGTGATGCTCGACGGCGGCAGCATGTCCTTGAGCACGGGTGTTGTCAATGACACCTGAAAGTTCTTCTTGGCAGCAAGTTTGAAAGCCGCTTGGGGGGTGAGTTGCGCGAAAACCAAGCAATCCAAGGGAAATCAAAAATTCCGTGGCCGCCCGTGAAATTGCGCTTGCGCCTGTCCGTGGTCATGGTATCAATGCCCCGGCGACATGAAGCACCCTTCATTTCCAGCGGGTTACAAACCAACGCCCGTTTGATTTCAGCCAAAGCGAGGATAGCTCAGTTGGTAGAGCAGTTGGCTTTTAATCAATTGGTCCTGGGTTCGAGTCCCAGTCCTCGTACTTCTTTGCAACCCACTACCAACCAACGGGTTACCAGTTCTTCACCACCCTGGAAGCGGCCAAGAAGGAGGCGCAGTTCGTGGCGCAGCGAATTCACGCGGGCAGGCAGCACGTCACCGACCTCAAGCCGCATGAGCGGGACAACTACGCCAAGGCGGTCGAATTGCTCGGGGGGCTGCAAATCCCGCTGGTCGCCGCCGTGGAGGATTACGTGCAGGCCCGCAAGCTCGCCGAAAGCGAGTCCCTCACGACCATGACGTGGGGGCGTTGGTCAAACGGATGGAATGCGTCACCAACCCCACCCGCAAAGCCGACACGGCCTACCGCTGCGGACGGGGCATGATCAATTCCCGCAAGCTCTTCTCCCACGGCGTCATCGAATTGCCGACGCGTGCCCGCGTCGCCCTGCGGGCAGCCTATGGCTGGCAATCTCTGTCATGAAGCGCACCTACAAACTGATAGCCAGTCGCGGCAACGAGATTGTCTTCGACGAGCGCCTCCAAGCTGACAGCCCCCGCGACGCCCGCCGGGAAATGAAGAAACTGCTAGGCCTAGCAAGCCTCAGCGGCATCTTCTATTCGATCACCGAGATTCCCGTGGAGTTGATCCGCGAGATTGTCGATGCCAGGATTGCCGAACTCGCAGGCGGGGCCCCGCTCCAAACACCCGTGCCCGCCGCCGTGGAGGCCCTCGTGATGGAACGGCTCCAGCCAATCCTGCGCCGGCTGGCCACGCTCGAACAGGCACCCGCCGAAGAGCC
>JAPLUI010000319.1:80097-80912 GCA_026397725.1 Verrucomicrobiota bacterium
CACCCGCCGGAGAAGCGCCCCCCGTCACCCGCTTCGATCCACTGGCCGCGCTGCCGGAACCCGCCGCCGAGCCGGACTGGAACTTGGTCAAACGCCACTACCGCCGCTATGGCAACCCGGAGGCGACCGCCGCCAAATACGGTATCGGGCTCCGCGAACTCAAAGCCCGTGCGAGAGGATGACTAGCCGCAAAAGAACGCAAGGAACGCATAGATAATCCAGGAATGAGAACCGCGGATTACGCGGATTACGCGGATTTTTGAGAGTTATTAATCCGGCCCGCAAATAGATTCCTATACAAATCGAATTTGGTTGCTCACCGGTGGCATTTGTAGCTCTAACGTCGTGTATTTGCAGGCCGCATTAATACGCAAGAAATTTGATTTACCCGATAGGTGAGTTATATGGTTTTCATATCCATTTCTCTATCCGTGTAATCCGTGTAATCCGTGTAATCCGTGTAATCCGTGTAATCCGTGTAATCCGTGTAATCCGTGTAATCCGTGTAATCCGTGTAATCCGTGTAATCCGCGTAATCCGTGTAATCCGCGTAATCCGCGGTTATCCCAATTCCGTTCCAGGATAATGGCTTATGGAAACACGACACATCCCCATCAGTTCGAGTTTCATCAGTGCCTGAAGCTCTCCCAAGTCTTGGCTTTTGTGTTCTTGGTGCTCTTTCGCGGCAAATCCAGTTCCGGTTCCTTGCTCAAGCTCCTGATCTCCGGCGCTCCCGGCATCGGCAAAACCAGCCTGGTGAACCTGCTCGCCCGCACGCTCGCCAGCCACCCCGATCGGAAAGGCTCCGTGGCCAA
>JAPLUI010000361.1 GCA_026397725.1 Verrucomicrobiota bacterium
AGAGCTGCGGGGTTCCCATGAGGCACGCCGAAGATTTCAACATTCAACATTCAACATTCAACATTCAATGATCAAGGACGAGCAAGACATGACACCGCATCGGCACTGCTGCCACCCGAAAGCCCATGCGCGGATGATTCACGAATTCGTCTGAAACGCCAACCAGTGCCAACTCATTTTCCGCCGGGATCAGGGCTGGGAGTTACCTGGCGTCGCGCGCTTCATCTACGGTTAGAAAGTGGCTGCCGCCGTGGCTCCAGACCCGCAGCAGGGTCTCCCTGTCAGCCGGACGCGCGGTGAGTTTCACGGCGTCCTCGGCAGAGGCGACGGGTTGGCGGTTGATCTGTTCGATCACGTCGCCGGAGCGCAGCCCGGCCTCCCACGCGGCGCTGGCTTCATCGACCTCGGTGACGAGCGCTCCCTTGATGTCGGCTGGAATATTGGCCTCGCGCCGGGTTGCCTTGTCGAGGTCAGCCACGCCCACGCCGCTGAGGGAGTCGCCCTCTTCGCTGCGACCGGACGACCGCAGATGGGCGGGGGTGGCTTGGTTGTCACCCGCCAAGGGCTCCAGGGTGGCCGTGAAGGATTTTTCCGCGCCGTCGCGCAACACCTTCAGGTCCACCCGCTCCCCGGGCTTGTGAGTGCCCACGGCGAGCTTCAGGCTGCGGGCATCCCGCACGGGCTGGCCGGCCAAACCGGTGATGACGTCGCCGCTTGCGACGCCAGCCTTGGCGGCGGGCGACTTCGCCGGCACTTCGCCGACGAGTGCCCCGTGAGTGGTTTCCGCGGCACCGAACTGGCGGGCCAGCGCGGGCGTCAGATCCTGCACCATCACCCCGAGGCAGGCGCGGGTGACCTTGCCGTCGGTGATGAGGTCGTTCATCACGTTGCGCGCCAGATTGGAAGGAATGGCGAAACCGACGCCGTTGTTACCGCCCGAACCGCTGAGGATGGCGGTGTTGATGCCCACGAGGCGGCCTTGCGTATCGACCAAGGCCCCGCCGGAATTGCCGGGATTGATCGCCGCATCGGTCTGGATGAAGTCCTCGTAATCGAGACCCAGCGTGGCACGCCCGGTGGCGCTGACCATGCCCATGGTAACGGATTGGCCGATGCCGAAGGGATTGCCCACGGCGAGCACGATGTCGCCGACGCGGACCTGATCGCTGTCGGCAAATGTGATGGCCTGCAGGGTGCCGGCATCCACCTTGAGCAGCGCGAGGTCGGTTTTCGGGTCGTCGCCCAATACCTTTGCAGTTAGGTTGCGTCCGTCCTGGAGCATCACCACGACTTTGTCGGCCCGGTCAATCACATGGCGATTGGTCAGGACATAGCCGTCGGAGGTGATGATCACGCCGCTGGCGGCGCCGTGTTCGCGAGGCATCGGCGGCCGGCCGGCCCCGCGGCCCCGTGGTTCGAAGAAGCGCCAGAGGTCGCTCCCGCCGAACGGCACCGCTTGACCGGTATCGCCGAAGGCTGCCGCAGGCATGGCTTTGGTCGTGACGTCGATCTTCACCACCGACGGGGTGATCCGCTTGAGGGTGTCGGCAAAACTCGTCGGCAGCCGGCTGTCGCGGTCGGGCGGTTGGGAGTCGAGCGTGATGTTAGGCGCTAACGCCGCATGGTTGGCCCTGGCTTCCAGCGCGTGAGCGGCGGCAAACGCGACGCCGCCGGAGGCGATGGCGAGCAAGGTCATTTTCACAATGGTGTTGGTCTTCATAACTGTGTGTTCTATTGGTTGGTTGGTTGGTTCAGTGCCGGAGTCCGCGCGTCGTGGTGGCGGGCTCGTCCGACATGCCCATTCAAGCACGGCACCAGAGGCTGCGGTATTGGCCGCGGTTCCTGCCGTGGATAGGCGATTTGCCTATGGCGCGGGGTGCGGCTCAGGCGTGGGCTGCCACCCAGCGCACCGCCTCGCGGATCATTTCGGCGCTGGTGACGAAGCCGAGCTTGTCCTTGATGTGATCGCGGTGCACGGCCACGGTTTTCGGGCTGATGCTCAGTTGCGCGGCGATTTCCTTGGCGGTGCGTCCTTCGCCGAACCACCGGAAGACCTCGAATTCACGGTCGCTGAGGGTTTCCAACGGTGACACCGAGGACCCGCGCGGGCGAGCGGCGGCGAAGGCAACCAGCACGCGGGAGGACATCGCCGCACTCAGATAGATGCCGCCCGCGAGCACCGTGCGGACGGCGGCAATCACGGTGTTGCTGTCGCAGTCCTTCATCACGTATCCCCTGGCCCCGGCCTTGAGGGCGCGTTCGGCCCAGAGCGTTTCATCGTGCATCGAGACCACCAGGATCTTGAGCGCAGGATCGAGCGCGACCAGGTCCTTGATCAAGTCAAGGCCGCTGCGCCCCGGCAGCGTGAGGTCGGTAAGCACCAGTTGCGGCCGCTCGCGCTCGACCGCAGCCACCGCTGCGGGAGCGCTGCCGACAGTGGCGCACACCAGGAACTGCGCTTGGCCGGAGAGCAAGGTGCGGTAGCCTTCGAGCACCACCGGGTGATCATCCACCAGCACGATGCGCACCTGCGGCTGTTGGTTGGAGTCTGGGGAGTTCATGATTCAAAGGGAACGTCACACCGCATCAAGGTGCCACCTGCGGGCGCGGCGGCAAGCGCGAAGGTGCCGCCGAGCAATTGCGCGCGATGCTGCATGACCCGCAAGCCCATCCCCGCGTCGGGCGGCAGGGTTTCCGGCATGCCTTCGCCGTCGTCTTCCACTTCCAACACCAAGCGGTTGGCCTGCCGCCGCAGGCCAAGGCGGATTTCCCCCGGTGCCGCGTGCTTGAGCGCGTTGGTCACGGCTTCCTGCGCGATGCGGAACAGGTGGCTCGCCGGCTCGCCGAAACACGTTAGATCGGATGGCTCGCATTCGAAAACGACCCGCAGCTTGCCGGGGACGGCGATGGTTGCGGCCATTTCGGCCAGGGCGTTGACCAACCCACCCTGCTCGATGCCCACCGGCGCGAGCCCGTGCGAGAGTTCGCGGGTTTCCTTGATGGCGGCACGGATGTGACGTGCCATCTCCGTGGCGCGCGTGGCCTCCTCGCGGTTGGCCGCCGACAGTGATTCGGCCAGCGCGTCGGCCGCCAGTGCCGCGGCTGTCAGGTGCTGGCCGAGGCCGTCATGCAGTTCGTGTCCAAGGCGGCGGCGTTCGCGCTCACCGGCCTCCAGCACTTGTTTTTCCATCCGCGCACGTTGTTGTTCGTGGACGGTGACGCTATTCGCCATTGCGGCGAAGGCACGCGACAACTCGGCGACCTCATCGCCTCCCGGCATGGCCATGATCGGCACCCGCTCGCCGGCACCGAAGCCGCGCACGGCTTGCGCCAGCCGCGCGATGCGCTTGGCAAAGCCGAAGTGCAAGACCGCCCATAGGGCCGCGCACAAGGCGCCGGTAGCCAGCGCCGACCACTCCAGGCTTCGCCACGCTGCGGCACGCGCCTTTTGCATCGTCGCCGAGCGATCATACACCAACAGCACCCATGAATCCGAGTCCACCACCGGATAGGCGGCGTAAAGCTGCGCGGCGTCCTCCGAATGCAGCACGTTCGATTCGGACGAGCGTCCGATCAGGTTTGCCGCGGCACGCAGCAAGGTTTGCCTGGCGGCGTGGCCGCTCAACTCGCTTGACGAACCGGCGAGCACCCAGCCATTGGCATCCACAAAGGCCGCCAGCGCCAAATTGGGCGCTTCCACGGAGGCCCGGAGGTCCGCCTGCAAGGCCGCGATGCCAATCGCCGAGCGCAGTTGTTCGCCGAGCCGGACCAGTCGCGTGCCCGTCGCATCGGCGGCCGCACGCAACTCCGCCTGCCCCCGTGCCAAGTCATCGGCGAGATTCCAGCGGTAGTTGAGCCACGTCGTCGCCAAGCCGAACACCAGCACCAGCAGCGGCGCGGCAAAGCGTGCGGGCGGCGGAAAGGACCCCATCCGCCGGACCCGTGTGCTTGGTCCCGCATCGCTCACGAACCGAGCATGCACCCTTGCCGGGCAACAGGCGAGCGCGGAATGCGGTGTCCCAAGACCAGCCGCCCTTGCCTCCCTGCCGGCGCGATAATTCGTCTGTCCCCTAATTCGAGATTAACCCTGTCTCTAACTCATTCCGATGATTCCCTCCCCTCGGGTCCACCTGGGCCTCCCACAGGCATCACGGATGCTCCCATTTTACCGCCCGGCCCCCTGTCCGCGAGCTTTCCTTTGGAGGGGTTGCTCATGGCGCAGCC
>JAPLUI010000353.1 GCA_026397725.1 Verrucomicrobiota bacterium
GATCCTCGCAACCCAACCCCTCTGACCGCCAGTCGATTCAGCCTCTAACAGAAGAAATCCAGTTTTGCTCCGTCTCTGTCCAGTTTTGCTCCGTCTCTGTCTAGTTTTGCTCCGGCCCCGACACCCCAATCCATCAGCACGATCCTGCCGGGTCTTCTCGTGACTACCCGCGCACCGCGCTCATGCCGTAACCCGTCCCCGACCCAGCCGTCACAGCACCGTGGGCAAAGATCGGAGGTCGGAGGTCGGTAGGGCGTGACCGCCGGGCGCGCCCACTTGTCGCCAACGGCGTGAGATGAGAATGAAATGGCGAATGTGCGGAGGTCGGTAGGGCGCAGCCGATGGGACCGGGAAGGGTCCAGCCAAGAGAATGTTAGAAAAGCGAATTGAAGATGGCTTGCGTGGCTGCGTGCCTCCGGCCGACAAAAATATATCATATTTTCCGCTTGTGTTCGTGGTGTGGGAATCCACGCTGGGGGCTAGGGGCGCTCCCAGGTGGGGCTCCCTTTATGTTAGTAACCACTACCAACCTATCAATTCATGAAAACGAACTGTCTGCTTCTCGCCGCGTCGTTAGCGGTGGCACTCCTCCCGGCCAGCGCTTTGCATGCCGGCACCATCGGTGGTGCGGTGATCAACCCGGCCAACAACCATCGTTATTTCCTGCTCACTGCCAGCTCCTGGACGGCGGCCCGCGACGAAGCGGCGGCCTTTGGCGGCGACCTCGTCGTGATCAACGACGCCGCCGAGGAAGCCTGGGTCTGGAACACCTTTGGCAACTTGGGCGGCACGCCGCGCAACCTCTGGATCGGCCTGCGCCGCCTCGTCAGCGGCGGCCCGTTCCTCTGGGTGGACGGCACCCCGCTGGGCTATACCAACTGGTTGCCGGGCGAGCCTAACAATGACGGGGGGCTGGAGAACCATGCCCTGATCTATGCCTATCCGCACCTGCCCGAAGGCACCGTCGGCGGCTGGAACGACGTGCCGGTCAACGGCTATCCCGGCCTGCCACAACTCGCCGAAATCCACGGCGTGGTCGAGGCCGCCGGAACGGTCTTCCATCTGGGCGCGCCGGGGGATGACCCCGGCACCTTCGTCATCGCCGAGGGTGATCTGCGCTACGAGGGAGGGGCACTGATCGTGGCCCCAGGGGACACCCTGTTGATCCAGGGCACGCATTCGTTCGCTTCGGTGAAAAGCGACTACGGGGAGAAAGTCATCTTCGACAGCACCAACGTGTATGTCGGCACGCTTCAGCCGGGCAACTATGAAGTGACGGGCGGCAGCATCTTGCGGGCGGGAGACATCCTGCTCACCGACTTCAGCCGACTTGCGCTGCTCAGCGTCTGGGGCGTGGGCGGTGTCCCGCCAGGCGGCGCTGGCGGCACCATTATTGCTAACAACGTCACCATCAGCGCCAACTCCCGCATCACTGGCACGGGACTGGGTTTCCCTGGTGGCTATGACGCCTGGGGCATCGGTCCCGGCACGAACGCCGGTTATGATAAGACAGGCGCAGGGTCGCACGGCGGCCAGGGCCTGCTTGGTGGCCCCACCTATGGCTCGTCCATGCAGCCCACCACCATCGGTTCCTCGGGCAATGGCAAGTATGTGGATGGCTGGTCATCCGGCACCGGCGGCAACGGCGGCAGCGCGGTTCATCTGCAGGTCTCCGGCACCCTCACCCTCGATGGCCTGATCGAGATGGACGGTGCCAACGGGATCGACAAGGCGGGTGGCGGCGCGGGCGGCTCGGTCTGGATCGAAACAGCCACTCTAACCGGAAGCGGCTGCATCACCGCCTGTGGCGGCAGTGCCATGAACAACGCCGGCGGCGGGCGCGTCGCGGTCTATGCTAACAACTCCAGCGGCTTCACGGGCTTCACCGACTGCTCGGTCGCCGGTGGCCGCGATCTGCCGCAAGCAGGGGGTCAGGCCGGCACGCTGGCCTTCTTCGACACCTCCGGCGGCACCAACCATTACAAGCTCTGGGTTCCACAAGAGCGCTTTGCCGGCGATCCGACCAGCCCGCTCGTGCTTAGCGAAATCCTGGTGGGCGGCGCCCTCTCCACCGATCCGCTGCTCGACCTCAGCCCCACCGCCGCAGTGCAGGCTGGCAAGGTCACGGTCAATGCGGGCAAACTGCAACTCGGCGAAGGCAGCCTCACGCAGGTGAGCGGCGACTTCACCGTCGCCAACGGCACGCTTGCCTGCCTGGGTGGCGGCGGCACCCTCGAAGTCGCCGGCACGCTCGGTCTGCGCGGGACGAACTCGACGCTCCTGGTGCAGGGCAAGAACGTCTCCGGCATGGTGGCCGACCAATGGGTGGGCGAGGGCGGCACCCTCCGCGCGACTTTCCTGGAAATCGAAGCCGGCGCGAAACTCAGCGCCAACGGCCAGGGCTACGTCGGCAGCAATAATGCCTACGGCATGGGGCCGGGCGCGCTGGGCAAAGTCGGTGGCGGCGGTCACGGCGGTTCCGGCGGTGCGGGCGGTGGCCCGGCCTACGGGGATGGGCTGCAACCTCTCACGCCCGGTTCTGCGGGCGGTGGTGTCTATGTGGACGGCTGGAGTGCCGGTACTGGCGGCAGCGGTGGCGGGGCGATTCACCTGATCGTCAGCAACACCCTGACGCTGGCGGGTGAAATCACCGCCAACGGCCTCGACGCCTCAGTCGGCAAGGCGGGCGGTGGCGCGGGCGGCTCGCTCTGGATCGAGACCGGCAGCCTAACCGGATCCGGCCTTCTCAGTGCCAGCGGCGGGCTCGGCGACGGCGGCTACGGCGGCGGCGGCGGTGGCGGGCGCATTGCGGTTCACTATGCGAGTGCTGCCGGTTTCACCGCTTGGACCCAGGCGAGCACGGCGGCGGGCCTGACGCCGCAGCCCGGGCAGCACGGCACCTTGTTGTTTGTGGACACCTCGCTGGGAGCGGGCCATCCGCAATGGCTCGTGCCGGCCTATCGTTACGCTTTTTCAAGCACCCCGCTGTGGCTTGAGTCCCTCACCATCGGGTTGGCCGGAGCCACGACGGCGGCGTCCGTGGAAGTGGCACCCGGCGTGACTCTGCTGAGCGGCCAACTGACCGTGCGTGCCGCCGCTCAGCTCTTGCTCGGTGGTGGAGCAACCCTGGAAATCACAGGTACTTTTTCCCTGCTAGGCACTAACACCACCGTGCAAGCCGCCTGCCGCAACCTCGCCGGGCCCGTCGATGGCGAATGGGTCGGTGAGGGAGTCCTCATCCAGGCCGGCGATCTCGTGCTCGGCAGCGGCGCGAGCTTGACGGCCAATGGTCAGGGGTACTACGGTGCATACAACCAGCTTGGCAACGGCCCCGGGGCGGGTGGCGATGCTTCGGGAGGCAGCCATGGCGGCAGCGGCGGCAGCGGCGGTCCCACCTACGGATTGTGGGAAACCCCCGGCTGCCCGGGCTCTGCCGGTGACGGCGGACAATGGCGCAGCCAGCAGGGCATGTGGGATGGCGTCGGTGGCAGTGGTGGCGGCACGATCCACCTGCGGGTGGCGGGCAGCACGACCCTGGAGGGCGTCATCTCGGCCAATGGCGGGGATGGTTGGGCGACGGCCGGTGGCGGTTCCGGTGGCAGTTTGTGGCTGGAAACCGGCACGCTGGCAGGTGCTGGCGCAATGAGTGCCAATGGCGGCAACGGTGCCAATGGTTGCGGCAGCGGCGGCGGCGGGCGCATCGCGGTTCACTACACGAACGCCTCCGCTTTCACAGGCTGGGCCAGTGCCAGCACCCAGGCGGGCCAGACGCCCACCCCCGGCCAGGATGGCACGCTGTTGTTCGTGGACACCTCCTTGGGTGCGGCGCGGCCGCAATGGCTCGTGCCGGCCTATCGTTGCGCGTTCACCAGCACCCCCCGGTCGTTTGAATCCCTAACGATCGGCTTGGACGGGGCTCCTGTGGCCTCCATGGAGGTGGCCCCCGGAGTCATCGTTCGGGGAGGCCAATTGAGCGCTCGCGCCGCCGGCCAGATCTGGCTCGCCGGGGGGGCCAATCTCGAAATCGCAGGGACCCTTTCCATGCTTGGCACCAACACCACCTTGCATGCCGCCTGCCGCAACCTCGCGGCACCGGTGTGGGGCGACTGGAGCGGCCAGGGAGTCTTCATCCAGGCCGGCAATCTTGTCATTGGAAGCGGTGCGGGCATGACTGCGGATGGCCAGGGTTACTCCGCTGATTGGCAGTCACCCGGCAGAGGACCCGGCGGCGGCGGCGGGGCTCGCGGCGGCAGTTACGGCGGATCCGGGGCTAGCGGCGGCCCCACCTATGGCTTTCTGGAAACGCCGATCAGCCCGGGCAGTGCGGGAGGCGGGGGTACCTGGCGGCCCTATCAAGGCGTGTTTTATGGCAATGGCGGCAGTGGCGGTGGCGCGATCCATCTGTTGGTGCCGGGCGCAGTGACCTTGGATGGTGCCATTTCCGCCAATGGTGGGAACGGTTGGGGTCAGGTTGGAGGCGGTGGCGCGGGTGGCAGCTTGTGGCTGGAAGTCGGCACGCTGGCGGGCACGGGTGCCTTGAGCGCCAATGGTGCCAACGGTACCGATGCTGGTGGTGGCGGCGGCGGTCGCATTGCCATCTACGCCTCACAGATGAGCGGCTTTGATCCGGCCCATATCACCGTCACCGGCGGAGCTGCCGGGGGCAGCAACGGCACGATTTACACCTCGGGTGCGGCGGTCGCGCCACAGGTCATCGCGCAATCCCCGGCGAGCACTGCCAACGGCTGGGTTCACTTCATTGACCTCACCTTTAGCACGCCGCTGAACGAAGCCAGCTTCACCCTGGACGACATCGTCTTCACCACGCCCACGGGACCGCTGGCCGCAAGCCAACTGACGCTTACCCGCACCGGTGGGATCACCTGGCGGCTCGGCTTCCCGGGCCAGACCGCGAACGGCAACTATGCGCTCACCGTCGGCCCCGCCATCACAAGTTGGTTAGGGGTCGCCGTGCCCGCCTATAACAGCACCTTCACGCTCAACGTCCCGCGCACACTCACGCAGACGCTCACCGGCACGAACCTGCAACTCAGTTGCCCAACCGTGACCGGGCTGAACTATCAACTCCAAGGCTCGGA
>JAPLUI010000105.1 GCA_026397725.1 Verrucomicrobiota bacterium
CTGAGCGGCGGCGCGGCGGCGGTGCCGGGCATGTTTGCCTTCGCCAGTCCGACTACCGTGCCAAACGCCGGGACAGCCAACCAAGCGGTGATGTTCACCCCGACCGATACGGTCAACTACACCCCGGCCTCCGTTCAAGTGAGCGTAACCGTCAACCCGGCCACGCCGGTGATCACCGAAACTCCGGTGGCCGCCGCGATCACCTACGGCCAATTCCTCGCTGATGCCACCCTGAGCGGCGGCGCGGCGGCGGTGCCGGGCATGTTTGCCTTCGCCAGTCCGACTACCGTGCCAAACGCCGGGACAGCCAACCAAGCGGTGATGTTCACCCCGACCGATACGGCCAACTACGCCCCGGCCACCGTTCAGGTGAGCGTGACGGTCAACCGGGCCACGCCGGTGATCACCAAAGCCCCCGTGGCCGCCACGATCATCTACGGTCAGCCCCTTTCCGCCGCCACCCTGAGCGGCGGCACCGCCTCGGTGCCGGGCAGGTTCGCCTTCGCCAGTCCGACCACCGTTCCAAAAGCCGGGACAGCCTACCAAACTGTGGTCTTCACCCCGACCGACACGGTCAACTACACCCCGGCCACCGTCCAAGTGAGCGTGCGCGTGACGGTCAACCGGAAGCTGCCGGACACCGTCGGGGTGGGCGAGCCGGTCACGGAGACCTTCGCTTCCTGGATTGGCGGCTTCGGCGGGTTAGGCGGGCAAACCGCCCTCACCGATGATCCCGATGGCGACGGTATCGACAACCTCATGGAATACGCGCTTGCCGGTGGCGATCCAGACAGCAGTGACTGCGGAATCCTACCGGTGGTTTCGCTCATGACGGATGGTAACCAAGATTATCTTGCCATCACCGTGCGGAAAAACCCCGCCGCCATCGGCATCACTTGCCTCGTCGAGGTCAGCGGCGATCTCGTGAATTGGAACACTGGATCCGGCCACACGGTTGTCGTGAGCGAAACCGCCGACACCTTGATCGTCCGCGACAACACGCCGATTGACGGTGCCACCAGTCATTTCCTCCGCCTGAAAGTCGCTTCCGGACAACCTTGACCCCAGTCCTCATGACCGGCCGTACGGTTCAAGTGCTAGAACGGAATATCGAACCGCGGATGGACGCGAATTGACACGAATTATCAACGGGTTACGGAGGCTGTAGCATTCATCCGGCAGGTGAGCATGAGCATCTTTGCAACTCATTGATTTTTAATGTTTCATTCGCGTCCATTCGCGGCTTTGGGGTTATCGGTCGGTCCGGCCCTGCCCGCCCGGCAGGAACCACCGGTTGGCGAAGGCTTGGCAAAAAACCCAGAGACAACTGCCGTTCGTCCGCACGTAGCGCCAGAACATCCGGCGCGGTTCCTGCAGGACCCGGTAGAGCCATTCGATGCCGCAGCGCTGCATCCACCGCGGCGCGCGCTTTACCATGCCGGCCATCACATCGAAACTCCCGCCAACCCCTTGGATCACTCGGGCACCGAGTTCCTCCGCCCACTCGTCCGCCAGTCGCTCCTTCATCGGCGATCCCATGCCTAGAAACAGAAAGTCCGGCGCCGTCTCGCGCACCGCCTTGGCGATGGCGGGAATCTCCGATTCCTTGAAATATCCGTTGCGGTATCCCGCGACCCTCGCTCCGGGGAAATCGCGTCCGATCCGCCGCACGCATTCCTCAACGATCTCCTGCTTGGCACCCAGCAGATAGATTGAGAAGCCCTCCCGGTCGGCCAGTTTCATCAGCTTGTGCATCAGGCCGATTCCATCGATCCGCTCCGGAATCGTGATCCCGAGCAACGCCGCCATCGGCAGCATCGGTTGACCGTCGGCCAACACGTAGTAGGACCGCACGAGAAGTTCTCCCATCCACGGTTCGCTCCGGACCATCGCCACCTTGTTGGCATTGACAAACTGGATGACCCGCGGCGGTGCCTTCGCCAGAATCGCATGCTTCAGTTCCTCCAGCAGTTCCCCGCTCGTTAGGCAATCCACCGGACAACCCAGGAATTCAACTCGTCTCATTGCTGTGGTATTCATATCTGACTGATGATCGAGGATGGTGGATGGTGGATTGAGGATGCGAGCTTGAAAACGAGCCGCCGCACCTGGCAAGCCGACCTCGAAAATCAAGAATCAACATTCATCAATCGTCAATCAATCCACCTTTTCAGGAGGCTCCCTTTCCAAACATGACCACGGGAATGGTCAGCAGCAGGATCTTCAGATCCAGCCAGACCGACCAGTTGTCGATATATTTGCGGTCCAGGATCATCCACTCATCGAAGGTCAGGTTGTTGCGTCCGCTGACCTGCCACAGACAGGTGATCCCGGGCTTGATGGAGAGGCGGCGGCGATCGCTCCAGTCGTAGCGATCCACTTCGCTCAACAGCGGCGGACGGGGCCCGACCAAACTCATTTCCCCTTTGAGCACATTGATCAGTTGGGGCAGTTCGTCGATGCTGAGCTTGCGCAGGATCGCCCCGACCGGCGTCACCCGCGGATCCTTGCGGATCTTGAAGACCGGCCCATCCACCTCATTGAGGTGCGCCAGATCCTTCTTCCGCTCCTCCGCATCGATTCCCATCGAGCGGAACTTCAGGAGCCTGAACCTGCGTTTGTTCATGCCGATCCGTTCCTGCCCGAAGAACACCGGGCCGGGGCTGGTGAACTTCACCGCCGCCGCCGTCACCAGTAGCAGCGGACTCAGCACCACCAGCAACAAGGCCGAGCCCAAGAGATCCATCAGCCGCTTGACGAACAACTGGAACAGCAGGTTCTCCCGGAAGAAGGTCACCATCTGGTCCCCTTCGATTTCCTCCACCTGCGCCCGCGCCAGCACCTGCACATTCCCGAGATCCGGCACCAGCCGCACCACCACGCCGAGGTCGTTGCAAAGCTCCACCACATCGCAAGCCAGTGGAAAATTCTCCCGCAGCGGCAGGCAGAACATCACTTCATCGATCACCCCCTTCTTCAACTGCTGCCGCAGGTCGGCCACCGGACCCAGGACTTTCCAGCGCGCCTCGATCCGGCTGGGGTGCCCGGCACTGCCACCGTCATCGAAGAGAAACCCCACAATCTGATAGCCAAGCTCCGGCCGGGACTCGATCCGATCCGCCAGCTCAAAGGCTTTCGCCGTCTCGCCGATGATCATGAGGTGCCGCGTATTGCGCCCGCTTCTCCTCAGGGCCCTCAGCGACGACCGCAGCACCACCCGACTGCAGATCAGCAGCGTTGTCGAACCGAGCAAGAACAAGGACACCACCAATGGCGTCACCATCTTGATGTAGAACATGGCACCGACCACCAGCAGCAGCAGGCTGGTTACTGTCATCGCCTTGGCAATCTCGATCGCCTGGCTCTTGAGGGTCGTAAATCGGTTCGCATCGTAGTGGACCAGCTTGTTGAAGATGAAAAACCAGCCGAACAGCACGCCGGTCATCGCCAGCCCTTCGTATGCCTGGTAACTCTTCTCCAGAACCTCGCCGATGAAATTGAAATGCCCCCTTTCCTCGACATATGCCACGAGCAGCACGAAGACTCCGAGCAGGACCATCTGGTCGAAAATCCGAAAACCCTGGATCAGGAATTTATGGCGGAGGCGGATCATGGTAGAATATCGGTTTGGGGTCGGAGGTCAGGGGTTGGAGGTCGGAGGTCGGAGGCATTCGTCATTCGTCCTTCGTCGTTACTACTCAGGTCTGCTACTTTGAAGATGCATCAAGACAGAATCAATTTTTGACAGAATCATTGGAAGAGTGTTACTACTCAGGTTCCAAAGAATTCATGGCAGAATCATTCATGGCAGAATCATTTTTCAAGAGTCTTGAGGGGGATTCATCACTGGTCTGTCGGTCTGCGTGCGGATGCGCACAGACAGGGGTTGATCCAATGACTTTTTCCAATTCTGAAATGATTCTGCCATCAATGATTCTGTCACAAAATTCTTCCGTACCTGAGTAGTTACCATTCGTCAATCAATCCTCCTGCCAGCGGCTTTCTTCTCCCGGTGGCGGAACCAAGCGGCGGCCGCAAACAACGGGCCCAGGGAGGCGGCGAAGAACAACGGACCGCCTCGGTGGTGGATCCAACTGTCGATCATTTCCGGCCCAACGTGGACGCAGAGCAGCCCGACGACCAGGACCCGGAAGGCGTTGCGGAGGATTCCCAGTGGAAGCACCATTGCCACCAGCAGGCCCCGGTGCCAAGGCGAGGAGAGGAACATATAGGAGGCAATCAGACTGGTGATGAACAGCACCAACGATGAGCGAATCCCGCTGCAACTGCGGGCCACCTCGAGCGTCATGCCAGGCAGCTCCATCACCTGCCCGTTGCGGAAGACCGGCGTCCCGGACCAAAGGAAGAACCAGTGGGCGACCTCGGCGGACGCCTGCATCAGAAAGTTCTCCAGCATCACCGCAACCATGTCCGGCAGTGGCACCATGAACACCAGCAGCGCGAAGGGAAAAATCAACTGGCGCATCCACGATGTTCCGAGAAACACAAAGCCACCGGCCACCAGCAGCAGCGCATAGCAAGCGGCCGTCTGGACCATCGCGTCACGGTGGCCCAGCGGTGCCGCGCCGGCCAGCGCGGGTCCGAAAAACACCGCAGTGGCAGCCACCGCAAAGATCAACGCCCCAATCACGGCGCCGCCGACCGAACCGCGCCGGTCCCGCGGCAGCGAATCCCGCTTGAGCGCCGCCAGATAAACTGAGACCAGTGGGATCAGCAGAATGTGTGAATGCAGTTCCTCCTTCAACGCATATCGGACCAGCGCCACCAGCGGCCCGCAACATGCCAGCGACACCACCATCCCATACAAGAAATAGCCGATCAGTCTTCGATCCGACCGCCAGGACCGAACACCAAGCACCTTGGCCAGCTTTAGTTCAACCTCGGGTTCTGGTGAGATACTATTTTCTTCCATGGGGGAGCAGATTGAGAATTTTGGATTTTTGACGTGGTGCTTGCATCTTTGGACTGCGGTGAAAGCCAGCGGCGCATCACCGCTTTTGGAGAAAGAATGAGCTACTCGTTAGCTCCTTGGATTGCCGTCTCAGTCTCTGAAAGCGGCGGGATCCGCCGCAGTCCAAAGCCCGCGGCGCATCACCGCTTTTGGAGAAGGAATTAGCTACTCGATAGCTCCTTGGATTGCCGCCTCAGTTTCTGAAAGCGGCGGGATCCGCCGCAGTCCAAAGCCCGCGGCGCATCACCGCTTTTGGAGTGCGGTGAAAGCCAGCGGCGCATCACCGCTTTTGGAGAAGGAATTAGCTACTCGATAGCTCCTTGGATTTCCGTCTCAGTCTCTGAAAGCGGCGGGATCCGCCGCAGTCCAAATTCTCATTCAAAAATCATCCTCAATCTCGAGCTGATCAATCTTGAACGAACTCACTGTTTTCTGAAACGCCGGACTCGCATTTTTCGCGAACCACGCGGCAGAGGACCATGGATAGTCAGCAGCCACAGCAACCAACCCATGTTTCACCGGATTCTGAATGACGTAGTGCAGGCGCGCGAGATATGACTTCTCGAAGGTCAACCGGGTTTCCCGGAAATTGTGCCATACCTTGCGACCCGGAGTGGAATCCAGTTCGTTCACAAATCGTGCCGCCCTGCGGTGAAGTTCCGCAATCCATTTGCCAAGCAATTCGGCTCCAGTATCCGGCGATTTGCCGATCCAATGATAGTGATTCGCCATCACCGCCCAGGCTTCCAAGCTCCACCCGAACTTTCCAGCGGTTTCCAGCAAGGCTTCCGTAAGAAAGCGCAAGCGCATCCGCGAGCCAAAATGATGCACTCTGCCATAGGTGGAAGTTGTGACCATGAAAGTTCCCGAACCGACCAGGAAATGGGGTGGGGCATGTGGCCACGGACCTTTCCGGGTGAATCGTCCATGTAGGTAATCATTTTGGACTGCGGCGGATCCCGCCGCTTTGGGAGACTGAGAGAGAACTCTGAAAAGCCGGAGCCCGGACGCACCGCCATTTCAAATCCCGGCTTTCAACTTTTCCTCAGCTTCCCCTCCGTCTGAAAGCGGTGATGCGCCGGTGGCTTTCACCGCAGTCCAAAATCACCCTGGCTGAAACAGAAACCTGGCATAGAGGTAAGCCGCCCCTTCACTGAGCACTTCCTTCACGCCTTCACTGTAGCGCCACCAGACGCGCGGATCATACTCCCGGTCCCGGATCGCAATCACCCCCACCTCGACCTCCGGGCCGAAGGCCTCCTGAAACAGCAAACGACTGCGCCGCGCATGGGTGCCCATCGTCAGGACATTGATGGAACGCACACTCACACCTTGCTCCTTCAACCACTTCTTCACCGCAAGGGCCGAACCGTAAGTCCGGTCACGTTCCGGTTCCGATGTCAGTTCGGGCGATGGCACCGGGTGAACGTGCGGCTGATCGCCGCCGATCCGCTTCAGCCGCTTCATCGCCATGTTGGCGTAGGTGTCGCCAGGCTCCGGGTTCACTTCGCCTCTTACCGTTCCACCGGCTAACAAAAGATAGCGTGACTTCTGCTCCACCGAGAGATCCAGGCCGCGCTTCAATGCATAATCGGGAACCCATCCCTCGACCACGAGAATATCGGATGAAACCGGCCGATCGGGCGCTAGAAACCGATGGATGCGATGCAACGCGGCATAGCCCGCCAAGGAAGTCAACATCAGCAACAGCAACCACCCGCGCCAAGTCGGCAACCACAGATTCCTCCGCCGCAAGAGACCGAGGCAGCGCCTCGCGCGGATGTTTTCCGAACCCATTCGGGGAGAATTCTTAACCACGGATGACACGGATTTTCACGGATGAGAACGAGGGAGGAATTTGGATTGTGAATTTCAAAGTCTTAGGACCCGTTAAGAGATAAACCTCCCGAGTAACTTGACTCCAGACCATCGAATTCCCAAACCCTCAAACCCTCTGCAAATTCGTGAGAATCCGTGCAATTCGTGTCAAAGATACTTCCCGTTCGACAAGCCGCCACGCGTTCCGGTGCTTACATGATCTGCATGTTTGCATTGAATATGGTTGGCAAAATGATGATGAGGTAAAATGATGAGAAACGGGTGTCGGGCTTCCATCCTCTGGAATTCTGCTGCTTTCTTCCATCATTTTACCGTTCATCATTTTACCTGAATCTTGAATGTTCCAACTTCTAACGCCATGGTTATTTGTTTACGGCTTCTGAATGTCGCGCTTGCGTGATGGATGAGACAAATCATCAAGCTCGGCGCGGCCAATTCAAAATCAGATCACCGTCTTGCTCGGTGCCTATGGCCCATTGTCAACCACCCATTATCGGCAATCTTATCCGTGTCTATCCGTGCAATCCGTGGTCAGGAACTCTTTCTTCCACAAATTCGTTACCGAATAAAACAACTGCGCCTGGGGCCAGCGCAGAAAGGGAAAGCGGTGGCGAAAGCCGCCGCGGAACACCCGCGTCACAAAATGGCCTGCCGGCAATTGGTGGTCCTGAATCAACTTCCCGGCGAGGCTCCGCGCCAACTCACCCGCCTCCGGAATCATCTCTCCGATCAAAGCACCCAGCGTGATGCCCTCGGCAAAATCATACATCTCCAGTTTCGCAAGCTGGAGCCGTGGCTTGATGGCAAAGGGCTTAGGATTGCCATTGGCATCGATGAGGTGATTCCTATAGTAATCAAAGCCCCGCCGAACCGAGGCCTCAATCCGCTCGTCCGGCGCGATCCGGTGGATCTTGAACAGGTTTTTCAGGTTGAAGCAGGTGTGGAAGTTATCGATATAACTCTTCTTGTTCTCCATCGCATAATACCATGATCCATCGTCCTGCTGGGATTCCAGCACGAAATTGAGGTTCCGCCGGGCGGAGGCAAGGTAATCGGGCCGCTCGAAGCGCTTCCCGGCATCCGTGAGCACATAGGCCCGATACGCCGTCGCGTTGACCACCTGCCGGGTGTCAAACGGCGAATAGCTCCCAGCCGCCGTGTCCGGCCCGGTCGGAATGTCCTTCAAATCGCCGTGGACGAACTCGGCGATCCTCGCCGCCCAGTTCAGATATTTTCGGTCACCCGTCGCCTCGAACAAGCCCAAATACGCCTCGTAGCAATACGGCGTGCAGGTGATATAGGGTGTGTTCTTCGGCCATACCGCGTCCTTGTTGTTCTGCCAGTCGAAGGGGTAGCCCCAACAGGGCCCACGGAATCCGGAGATCGAGTAACCCATGATCTCCTCGCCCAGCGCCACCGCCCGCTCAAGATACTTCGCCTCGCTCGTTACGTCGTGAAGGTTCAGGAACGCCAGCAGCAGTTGCGCGTCGCAGGTAGCAAAGCGATCCTTCTTCACGAACAGTCGCCGCAGCGACGGACACAGCAGATCCATCGCCACCAGCGGCGCTACCAAGGGGACTGCCAATTTGCCCTTCGCATAATACACCTTCCTCGACCACAGCCCGTAGCGGGTGCCCCAGACGTCATAAGGGTCGTAGCTCGCGTAGCCCGTCTTATCCAGCCACGTCAGGAAGCGGCTGCAAGCCGTGCTCAGGATTTCAGGGGAAACCATGGAGGTGAGGGCGAAGGTCAAGGAGCGTGGGCGTCTCGCCCTCCATGCCATGGACAGACAGTGGATAGCGGTCAGAGGTCGGAGGTCGGAGGTCAGAGTCGGTAGGGCGTGACGGCTGCGCCGCGCCCACTTATCGCCACCGGCGTGAGATGTGACAGAAGTGCCAGCTGGTCGGAGGTCAGAGGTCAGAGGTCGGAGTCGGTAGGGCGTGGCGGCCGCGCCGCGCCCACTTATCGCCACCGGCGTGAGATGTGACAGAAGTGCCAGCTGGTCAGAGGTCGGAGGTCAGAGGTCAGAGTCGGGGCGTGGCGGCTGCGCCGCGCCCACTTATCGCCACCGGCGTGAGATGTGACAGAAGTGCCAGCTGGTCGGAGGTCAGAGGTCAGAGGTCAGAGGTCGGGAGTCGGTTCAAGGAGGGGCGGGTTCCCAGTCGCCCAGGCCCATGCAGCGTGCAATGAGCGCCGCCCGGCGTCCGGCCTTGCACGTCCCATGGGCCGGCGGACAAGAATGTCCACCCTCCTAACGAGACGAAGCCTCGGACCCCCCAATCGTTCTCAATTTGGATTGTTGATTGTGGATTCCCGAGTGATGATTTTCGAAGTGAGCTTGAAGATGGCCGCAGGCTTTGGACTGCGGCGAGCATCGCCGCTTTCAGAGATTGAGGCGGAAATCCAAGGAGCTACCGAGTAGCTAATTCCTTCTCCAAAAGCGGTGATGCGCCGCGGGCTTTCACCGCACTCCTAAGCGGTGATGCGCCGCAGGCTTTGGACTGCGGCGGATCCCGCCGCTTTCAGAAACTGAGGCGGAAATCCAAGGAGCTACCGAGTAGCTAATTCCTTCTCCAAAAGCGGTGATGCGCCGCGGGCTTTCACCGCAC
>JAPLUI010000096.1 GCA_026397725.1 Verrucomicrobiota bacterium
CACTTATGATAACAAGAGTTCCGCAAGCCAAGGCGCGGGCGCGTCCATCGCATGGTCGCACCCCGTGGGTACGGGTGCGGACCGCATGCTGGTCGTCGGCATCGCGACGGAAAGCACCGCCAACGTGACGGTGACCGGCGTGTCGTTCGGCGTCACATCACCACAAGCATTCACGCAGGTGACGGGTGCCCGCGCCGTGAATGGCACTTCAACCTACAACGCTACCGATCTCTGGTATCTGGTGGCACCCGCCGGGACCACGGATACCATCACCGTCACATTTTCCGGAAGCGTCACGAATGGCACCGTGGCGACGGCGGTGTCGCTCTTTGGCGTTGTCCAAGGTGCGCCCGAAGCCGTGGCGAACTTCAATGCGGGTGCCCCGCCTTATTCGGCGACGATTAGCACCGCGTTGACCGACGGCGCGTGGCTGGTGGTTGTGGGTCGACAATTTCAGCATGTCGCAAACCTTCCAAACTTTCACCACGACCACCGTGATCACATCCGGCACGCCGTCCAACGTCGGCCAGAACGTCACCTTCACGGCCACGATTAAACCTCAAGCTGGCACGGATGTCCCCACCGGATCGGTCCAGTTCAAAGTGGATGGCACGAATCTGGGTGATCCGGTTGCAGTCACTACCGGCATCAGCCCGGATGGCACTGCGGAGACGAGCACCAGCACGCTCTCGGTCGTCGGTTCACCGCACGCGGTCACGGCGGAATTCACCGGCCTGATTTATGATCTCATGGTCGGGGCCGGGGGCACAGCCGGATCCCGTACGGTAAACGGTGGCTCCGGCACGAACTCCTTCTTCGATACGCAGATCGCATACGGCGGTGGTGGCGGTCAAGGCCGCAACACGGCGGTGGTCCCCGCCGCGGGTGGCAGCAGTGGGGGCGGGGGAACAACCACAGACGACACACCAGCTATCGCCGCGTTGGTCTTGACGCCCATGCAAGGATTTGCTGGCGGCATTTGGCATTCCGGGACACGGGAGGCTGCCGGCGGCGGTGGAGGTGCGATGGGTGTAGGCGGCACCAACCACGACGGTGACGTCAATTACGGGAGCTATCCCAACGGCAGGCAGGATGGTGGCCCGGGTATGGACCTGTCGGCTGTCTTCGGCACCAGCGTCGGGGTGGCCGGTGTGTTCGCCGGCGGCGGAGGAGGCGGTGGGTACGATTGGGATGGCCAGGTCGGTCTTGGCGGTGTGGGAGGGGGCGGTAAGGGCACCGGCTTGGGGGGGCAGAACACCACAGCTAATTCCGGCACGGCTAACACGGGTGGTGGTGGTGGTGGTTATATCGGCGGGGCCGGCGGCTCAGGCACGGTGATCATCAGCTACGGAGTCACGCCAAGCACTACTTACGACACCTGGGCGTCCACCTACGCCAACAGTGAGACCGCCGAGAAGGATGCCAACAATGACGGCGTTGCCAACGGCGTGGCCTACTTCATGGGCATGAACGGCCTGGCCACCAATCCAGGCGTTGAGAACGGCAAGGTCACCTGGCCCCATGTGAATGCGCTCGCATCCTTCATGGTGCAAATCTCCGACAACCTCAGCGACTGGACGGACATCGTGCCGCCCGACGGCAGCATTGACGAAACCGTTACGGGCTATGTGACCTTCACCCTGCCAACCGGCCCCGGCATAACAAAGAAATTCTGCCGCCTGCTTGTCGTGCCGTAGGATGAGAAAATCCGAAATCATAAATCCGAAATCCGAAATCCGCTAGATGATTCATGTGGGCCGCCGGTGCGAGCCGGTAGGGCGTGGCGGCCTCGCCGCGCCCTAACTGCCCCCCGAGGGTGAGGTGTCATTGACCCGTCAAGGTCTCACGCCTTCACGCCGCCCATGCGGGCGGACAAGTCGGCGGCCCGGGGCCGGGCCGCCCTACCTGATAACAAATAACAGATAACCTCATCTCTCCATCCCTTTCCGGAGCTTAATGGGTTTTCTCCGGGATCCAGGGGTTGCCGGTGCGCACCGGCAACCCCGCTCCTCATCCCCACGCTTCGTCGGTTACCCTTGGTCGAATCGCTTGGTCGATAGCTAACGGCCCGACCCAGCGGGTCGACCAAGGGTAAGCGAAGGAGTGTAAGAACGATTGTTTCCGGGACGTATCACATGCGAATCGCCAATTCATCACTAACAATCCACCATGAAGACAACACTGCTCTCCCTCACCGCCCTGCTGCTGGCACCGCTGGCCGCGCTCCATGCCGCCGACGTTCGTGGCTTGCGCTGCGAATACCGCGACAATCCGCTCGGCATCGACGTGGAAAAGCCCCGGCTGAGCTGGGTGATGGAGGATTTGAAATCCGAAATCCTAAATCCTAAATCCGAAAACAGAGGTCAGAAACAAACCGCTTATCAGGTGCTGGTGGCATCGGCGCCGGAACTGTTAGCCAAGGACAAGGGCGACTTGTGGGATAGCGGGAAGGTGGCGTCGGACCAAAGCATTCTGGTCGAGTATGCGGGCAAACCGTTAGAATCGCTTCTGCGTTGCCACTGGAAAGTGCGGGTGTGGGATAAGGATGGAGCGGTGTCGGCGTGGAGTGACAGGGCGACCTGGACCATGGGGCTGCTGACGCCGGAGGACTGGAAGGCCGGATGGATTGGAGCGGTGGCCAAGGTTGAAGCGCAGTCTTCTGCGGCGGACGGGGTGGGTTACCACGCGGCGGAAGCGGCCCGCGAAGACGAAGAAAAATGGGTTCAGGTGGACCTCGGCAAGAGCATCGCGATCGAACGTGTCGTGCTGCACACGCTGAACCACGGCGATGCCGGGAATCCGGTGAAGGGTTTTGGCTTCCCCATCCGTTTCCGGATCGAAGTTTCGGATGACGCCGGGTTCAAGACATCCAAGACCATCGCAAATCAGACCGGGGCCGACTATGCCAATCCCGGGCACGTCGCGGTGCCCTTCAGGGCCGGCGGGGCGACGGCGCGTTACGTTCGCATGGTGGCGACAAAACTCTGGAATCGGAAGCGCGGCGACAATCCGTACTGTTTTGCGCTCGCGCAACTGGAAGTCATTTCGGGCGGCAAGAACGCGGCCCTGAAGGCGGCGGTGACGGCGAAGGACAGCGTCGAGAACTGGGGGTGGGCCAAGACGAACCTGACGGATGGGCAACGGTTTGCTTCGCAGAAGAAAGACGAACCGAAGGGCGAAACGGCGAACGTGAGCCCGTCGGCGGGGATCCAGGTTCGGAACGAGTTCGCACTGGAGAAGGAGACCCGGCGCGCGGTCGTCTATATCTGCGGGCTCGGCCAATACGAGCTTCGCCTGAACGGACAGAAGGTCGGCGACCGTGTGCTCGACCCCGGTTGGACCAACTACCGCAAGACCTGCCTCTACACGGCCTATGATGTCACGGCGCAACTGGTCCGCGGGCGGAATGCCATTGGTGTTCTGTTAGGCAATGGCATGTATAACGTGGCGGGCGGACGGTATGTGAAATTCACCGGATCCTTGGGTCCGCCCAAGGTCATTCTGCAACTCCATGTTGAATATGCCGACGGCACCTCCACGGTGGTGGTCAGTGACGAATCCTGGACGTGGGCGCCCAGTCCCGTGATTTTCTCCTGCATTTATGGAGGTGAGGATTATGACGCGCGTAAGGAGCAGCCGGGGTGGGACAAGGCCGGCTTCAATGCGACGGCATTTCATCCGGTGTGCGTGGTGGATGGACCGGGTGGTCGGCTCTCGGCGCAGGGTGCGCCGCCCATCAAGGTGATGAAGGAATACAAACCCGTAAAAGTCACGCAGCCGACTCCCGGCGTGGCGGTCTATGACTTCGGGCAAAACTGCGCCTCGATGCCGAAGCTCACGGTGAAAGGCCCGGCGGGTGCCAGTGTGCGGCTGACGCCCGGCGAACTGCTGCATGACAACGGACTGGTCTCACAAGGCAGTTGCGGCGGGCCGGCATATTACACCTACACGCTGAATGGGGCGGAAACCGAAACGTGGACGCCCCGCTTCTTCTATTATGGCTCCCGCTACCTCCAGGTCGAAACCTCCGGCCACGACGCCGGCAACGCGCCGCAGATCGTCGAGCTGACCTCGCAGTTCGTGCATTCGTCAGCGGCGACCGTCGGTTCGTTCACCTGCGCCAATCCGCTCGTGAACCGGGTCCACGATCTGATCAACGCCGCGATCATGAGCAACCTGCAGAGCGTGCTCACCGACTGCCCGCACCGCGAAAAACTCGGATGGCTGGAATGCGCCCACCTGCTGGCCGGTTGCCTCATGTATAATTATGATGTGCCGACCTTCTACACCAAGATCGCCCGCGACATGGGCGAGGCGCAACTCGCCAACGGCATGGTGCCGGACATCGCGCCCGAGTACACGGTCTTCGCCGGCGGTTTCCGCGATTCGCCCGAATGGGGCAGCGCTTATGTCATCACCCCGTGGCAGGTCTATCAGATGTACGGCGACCGCACACTGCTGGCGCGGCACTACGACGGGATGAAGCGCTACGTCGAATACCTGAAGAGCACCGCGAAGGATTCCATCGTTACGCACGGCTTGGGCGACTGGTATGACATCGGGCCGGGCGGTCCTGGCGAGTCGAAGCTCACTTCGAAAGGGTTGACGGCCACCGCAATCTACTATCAGGACCTCGTGATTCTGAAGGAAACCGCGGCACTGCTGGGCAAGACCGACGAGGCGAGCCAGTTCGCGGAACAAGCGCGTGCGGTGAAAGAGGCTTTCAATCGAAATTTCTTCAACGCCGACAAGAACCAGTATGACCGCAACAGCCAGACCGCCAACGCCATGCCGTTGGTGCTGGGGCTCGTGCCTGAAGACCGGCGCGCCGCAGTGTTGGACGGACTGGTGGCGCAGATCCGCGCCGGAGGCAACCGCGTGACGGCGGGTGACGTGGGCTTTAACTACCTCATGCGGGCACTCTCCGATGGCGGCCAGGGCGACGTGCTGTACGACATGCTCATCCGTGATGACGGTCCCGGATACGCCTACCAGCTCAAGAAGGGCGCGACGTCGTTGACCGAAGCATGGGACACGAACCCGGACTCGTCGCAGAATCACTGCATGTTGGGCCACATTGAAGAATGGTTCTATCGTGGGCTCGGCGGCATCTCGTCCGATCCTGCGGGTCCGGGTTTCAAGAAAATCATCGTCAAGCCGCAGCTCGCCGGGGATTTGAGCGGAGCCAACGTGACCTACGACTCGCCCTACGGACGCATCGTCAGCAACTGGAAACGAGATGCCGGCAAACTGACGATGGATGTCACGATCCCCGGAAATACTACGTCCGTAGTATATGTCCCGGCCAAGGACGCCGCCGAGGTGACCGAATCCGGCAAGCCCGCAGCGAATGCCGGCGGCGTGAAGTTCCTGCGCATGGAAAACAACGCCGCCGTCTATGCGGTGGGCTCCGGCACCTATCGCTTCCAGTCCAGTCAAGAAGCAAAATGAATTTCCAAGTGAAACACAGAAACACACACACAGTCTTCATGCTCACCGCCCTGCTGTTGATGAAACGATTGATTATGGGTTTGGCTTTTTGCCTGCTTCTGGTTGGGGGATTTTCGCATGCCGGCGAACTTGACTGGCCGGCTGTTAAACGTGCTGAAACACGGCCATGGACATGGTGGTGGTGGCACGGTTGTGCCGTAAGCAAAGAGGATATCACGGCCAATCTTGAAGCGTTGCATAAAAGCGGCATTGGTGGCGTCACCATCGTATGCCTTCTTGACGTGAAGGATGACCAGGCAAAGAAGCTTGCCTATTTATCGCCGGAATGGCGGGAGGCGGTGGTTCATGCCGTACATGAGGCTCGGCGGCTTGGCATGGATGCCGACATGTCGCCAGTGCCGGGCTGGGCGTTCGGCGGCCCATGGGTGCCGCGCGAAGAATCCTGCGCCAACGTCGAGGTCAGGCATTGGAACACCGCCACCGAGTTCCGGGTGGGCGATCTCATCCAACTCGTCCCTGATCCTGCCGGAGGCAAGGTCAAGACGCTCAAGGTCCAATGCACGCTCAATGCCATATCGCAGGAATTTTCCGGGCAGGATGGCAGCACACTGGAGCTTCCGGCCAAGCCGGATCAGGTGGTCGTCGAGCGTGCCAGCTATGGCATCTTTCCGGAAGGTCCGACGGTGGATGTCACCGCCGTGGTCCGGAAACTCGTGGCAGACCAGCGCGGGCGGAACGCGGCACCCCTGTCAGCCAACGACCTCAAGGATCTCGATGCGCTGGTCATGGTGACCGCTGACGGAAAAAGTGTCGATCTGATAGAAAAGGCGCGTGCCGCGAAAACGCCGGACACGTCTGTCCTAACGGCAGCAGGGACCTATTACGCCGTGCTGACCCGCCGCGGCAGTTCAGATGTCCGGATGGCGACTCCGGACTGCAGGGGGCCGGTCGTGGATCATCTGTCGGCAAGGGCGGTGCGGAATTATCTTGGGCGATTTGATCAGGCTTTTGAGGGTCTGAATGACAGGGACCTGCCGCGGGCCTACAACAATGATTCATGGGAAATCAACCTGAACTGGACGCCTGGCCTGTTGGGCGAATTTGCGAAGCGCCGCGGCTATGATTTGCGCCAGCACATGCCTGCCTTCATGGGGCATGGTACGGAAGACGAGGTGGCGCGCGTTGCCTGTGACTACCGGCACACAGTATCAGACATGATGGTGGATGAGTTCACAGCAACCTTCAGTAAATGGGCTTCCAGCCACGGAGGCCGGATCACGGGCGAGGTGCAGGATGAGCCGGGCAATGAATTGGACCTCAATGCGCTTTATGATATTCCGCAGGCTGATCTTGGGGGGCCTCGCGATTGGTTCATTAAGAATGGCGATTACGCAACGGATCATTTTATACGCCGCTGCAAGATCCCTGCTTCCGCAGCTCACCTATTGGGGAAACCGCTGGTATCGTCGGAAACCCTGACATGCATGGGGCCGATCCTCGACACGCCGCTGGAAGATGTGAAAGAAAAAATCGACTACGACCTTGTTGCCGGGGTGAACCATACGATGTTCCACGGCATATCTTATTCGCCGGCGCATGCGCGCTGGCCGGGTTGGTTGTTTTATGCCGGAACACACCTTGGCCCATTCAATCCGATGTGGAGGCAGGGCGGCCAGCTTTGTGATTATGTGACGCGTTGCCAGTCGTTCCTGCAGGCTGGTGGGCCGGATGCCGACGTGCTCGTCTACTTTCCGGTTTTTGATTCATGGTCTAACAGACGGGCGGGAGACAATCTCTCGCCGCCGGGAACGGTTCGCATGGACAATGCCGGACCTTCCGCGGCGGCAACACTCTGGCGTGCCGGGCATGATTTCGATTTCACCAGCGACCGGCTGTTGGAGTCGGTTAAGGTGTCGGACGGATGTCTCGTGGCGCCAGGCGCCTCATACCGCGCACTGGTGGTGAGCGACTGCCGGCTCATGCCGGCAGAGTCGCTTGGGCGCATTGTGAAACTGACCCGCGACGGCGCTACCGCTATCCTGCACGGCAAACTGCCGTCCGATGTTCCGGGACTTGGTGGTCTGGAACAACGCCGTGCACTCTTCCGCGCGTCGCTGGCGGAGATCGAGGCGGCAAAGAAGCGTGCGGACAAGTCCGGCATTGCAGCGTTGGGCAGGGGCAGGATTGTTTTCGGTGATGATATTTCCGCAGTGATGGCGGCAGCCGGTATCAGGCGTGAACAGATGACAGATTCCGGCCTCAGGTATATCCGCCGCAAGGACAAGAAGGGAACGACATATTTTATCGCAAATCCCGCAGATAACAAAAGGATCGATGGATGGATTCCGCTGAGTGTGGGAGGAAAGTCGGCCGTTATCTTCGATCCGATGACAGGTTTGTCAGGTCTTGCAGGGTTCAAAAATGTGGGAGGGATTGGTGGTTCGTTGCGACTTCAGATCGAGCCGCGTGAATCCCGGATCGTTAGGGTGCTTGATGATAAGGTTTCCGGACAGGAATGGTCATACATGAAGCCGGCGGGAGAGCCGATCAAGCTGTCAGGCAAATGGGAAGTCACTTTTCTGGAAGGCGGGGAGACGGTCCCGAATGCTGAAACAATCAATGACCTTGTTTCGTGGACTGAATGGAAATCGGACCAGGCGGCGGTCTTGCGGACGTTCTCAGGGGTGGCCTGCTATAGATTGAAGTTTCAGCCGCCCAAGAATACGGCCGATGCATGGATGATTGATCTTGGCGAAGTGCGTCATACGGCGCGTGTGCGGCTGAACGGCAAAGTACTGGGTGAACTTATTTCAAGGCCAATGAGGTTGATGGCTGATTCGCTTATTAAGGATGGCGAGAATCTTCTGGAGATAGAAGTGGCGAATGCGCCTGTCAACAGGGCGGCGGATCTGGATGTCCGCGGCATTCCGTGGCTCAAGACAATGGGCGAGGATACGCATTCGTTCATTATTGGTGATTTTCTTTTTCCGTGGCACAAGAAGGATGCAAGCTGGGTGCCGCGTCCGTCGGGATTGCTCGGACCGGTGCAGCTCGTGCCGATGGCTCATAACAAACAAGGGGAAGAGATGCCGCCGGAGTGACCGAATCCGGCAAGTCCGCAGCGCAAGCCGACGGCGTGAAGTTCCTGCGCATGGGAAACGGGGCGGCGGCGTATGCGGTGGGTTCCGGCACGTGGGTTCCGGCACCTATCGGTTTTGCAGTCAGAAATAGCACAAAGGAATAACCCATGAAAAAGTCAATACTCTATACTCGGTGCTGGAAGCTCTCTGCATGATGGGACAACCGGGATTCGCTCAGGAGCGGATGAAGAAGCGCTACGCCAAAATGGTCGAGCACCCCGAATACACAACTCTCTGGGAAGGATGGGGAATCGGCGCCGAAGGGTTTGGCGGCGGGACCATCAACCATGCCTGGAGTGGTGGCCCCCTCACCATCATGTCTCAATACTTTGCCGGCATCGCCCCAACGGCGCCTGGGTTTTCAACCTATAGTGTATATCCGCAGATGGGGGCGCTGAAGAAGATCACCGCGAAGGTCGTCACCGCCAAGGGCGATATCGCGCTCAAGTTGTCTAACGCGAAGGAAATGTTCGAGTTGGACCTGACTTCGCCTTCCGGGACGCAGGCGACTGTGGGTATTCCGGTGCTGACGGGCGAGACGATCATGGACGTGAAGGTCAATGGCAAGGCGCTCTGGAGCGCGGGCAAGGTCAGCGGGACTATCCCCGGCGTGCGCTTCATTGAGGCCACCTCGCGCTATGTGGTGTTTGCAGTGGAGCCGGGGACCTGGTCCTTCAGCGTCCGGGAAACCAATTAGAGAAATTTTCAACACAGACCAATGCGCAATAGATGCTAAAGAATACACATACGAACAGACTAACATCCTTTATCTACCCGAAAAGGAAAATCACACGCAGACAATGGCATGTTCTAACGGCTGCCATCGTGGCGGCCAATTGCATGATCCTGCAGCATCTGCCCGCCCAACAAGCCGCTGCCAAACCGGTGGCAGGAGACCTGGAACGGAATTTCCTCAATCCGTCGGACTCCGCGCGGCCCGGGGTGTACTGGTATTTCATGGACGGCAACCTCAATGGCAAGGAGATGACCGCCGACCTGGAAGCCATGAAGGCAGGCGGTCTTGGCAACCTGGCCTTCCTGGAGGTGGACGTCGGCATCCCCAAGGGGGCGGTCAGGTGGATGACCGAGCCGTGGCAGGACCTGTTTGTCAAAACCGTCCGCGACGCGGAGCGCCTGGGGATCTACATCACCCTCGGGATCGGGCCGGGCTGGTGTGTCAGCGGCGGGCCATGGGTCAAGCCGGAGCAATTCATGCAGCACCTCATCTTCAGTTCGGTCGAGCCTAAAAGGCCGCAGAATTATTCCGCGATTCTGCCGGTGCCGGCGCAACGATCGACCCAGTTCCACAAGATGCCCAGCCCGTTTTGCGAGGATGTGGCGGTCTTGGCCATCCCCAGCCGCAAACCGATCATCGCCGATATCAACCGCGAAGGCCTGGTGCTCGGAAATGGCGATTTGTCGGGCCGGTTGTGGCAACGCAACGGCGAGCTCTGCATCCGGGCGACCAAGAACGACGTCTGGGATGCCCGGGTGGATACCTCTAACGATCCGCCGATGATGCGGGTGGACATCCCGAACCAAAAGTGGAGCGGCGGCACCGGCTCGCCGCAAGGCTGGAACAACGGCTATCCCACGCCGCGCTGCGCCGCCATCATCCGGATCGGCAAGGATGCGGTTGCCGGGGGGGGGCACCATTCGCTCCACAGGCAAGAGAGAGTGTATGCAAGATGATGGCGCGTCGAAAAGTAAGATCATTACACCCATGAAACAATCCATCCCACTCCTCATCGCCCTGCTCCTTATTCCGCAGCCCCCGGTGGCTGCTGCTGATGCCGGGCCGCCCGCGCCCAACGCGACTCAGACAGCGGGTTCACCCGGTTTTTCCGCGAACTCCGGACCTCCCAAACCGGGGACGGTGGTGACCATCAGCGCCCAGGGCAACCAGTATGCGTCGATCTGGAAACCGGAGATCACGGCCATTGATGGCGTCCGCGAGGGCAAATGGGGCGGCGCCCTCTGGTGCCCTTTTTCCGGAACCCGCGTGAAGTTGATAGGCAGCACCGGCCCCGACTGCGGCATGGCCGATGTCTTCATCTGGATCGGCGACAGCATCCGCGGCAACATGCCTCCCTACGCCCGCACCGTCTGGCTGCCGGTGGTTCTAACAGGTAAGGGTGCGATGGAAATCCGCTGGCGCGACTCCTGGGATCTCTCGGTGTTCGGCGGGCCGTGAATGGCCGCCGGGCGCGTCAAGATCATTATCCAGCGAGGCTCGCCTCAGAGACCAGAGACCAGAACGCGGAGTGAGCGCTAGCGAACTTGGAAAATCCGGCGAAGCCCACTCTGGCATGGCCGCAGGCAAACCAGACGAGAAACTTGACCTAACGACAACATCTTTGGCATTTCAAGGACTCTAGCGAAACAATGCATTGGGATCCGCCTCACACCCGCTGCCGGATCATGAGGTTACGACCCAATACAAAATTGTGTGGAATACTAGACGAATTCCACCTGAGCTTGAGCTATTTTAAATACGCCAAATGCGAAAGACGGCTCATTGCCCTCGATCCAATCTGCTAGAAAACCGAACCAAGAGTGAAAGAAAAAACACGATGAACAGGAACATGAACCAAAGAATTCAAAATACCAGGGCAGCCATGAAACAGGGCACCTTCGCCCTCGCGGTGGCTGCCGCGCTGGCCTTCATACCGTCGGCACGAGCCCAGATCGTCAACGTGGATTTTAACGGGTTTCAGGTCGGTGACGTACTCGGTCCCACGTATGTGGGGTCGGGTGCCGCCGGTGGTGGCACCGTGTTTAACGGCGTGACCGCCAACTCGAGTGGTGGCAACTTTAATCTGACCGTCACCGCTTCCGATTTGCAGTCGGATACCGGGACGGCAACTCCGGTCGGGTTGACCATCGGTTCGGTCGCCGGTGATTACAATGCGCCCGGAGCGACCCCGAATAACGACCTCTTCCGCGATTACGTGTTCATCAACACGGGCGGCAATGGTGGCAATCACACCTTCACCATCAGCGGGCTGGGATCAGCGCCCACTGCCGACCTGTATTTCTACTACAGAACAGACTATGGTTTGGGCATGACGATCACCATAGGCACGGAAACAGCGGATACGTTTACGCCTGTGGGAATCTTCACCGCCGGCAACACCAAGTACTTCGCCAACGTTCCCGTTGTCGATGGAGCGATTAGCGGCACCTGGGGCAACGGATCGGTAGAAAGCTTGAGTGGGTTGACCATCAAGGCAGCCGCCGGTGTGCCCGCCGCAGACATGTCTACCTTCACATGGAACGGCTATACCGGCGTGATCGACCAGAATGCCACTCCCAACAGGACCGTCACGCTGCATGTTCCCTCCGGCACGGAACTCAACCCGCTCGACCCCAACCCCACTTTCACGAGGTCCTTTGAGGCAACGTGCAACAAGAACAGCGGCGGAACCGGTGAGTACGATTTCTCCAACTCGCTGGCCAGCCCGCTCGACTACACCGTCACTTCATCGGATTCGGCTATCAGCAATACTTATATAGTGACCGTCCTTGCGGATATTCCCAACGTCACCCTCGGTATTTCCGACACCCCGATGGTGGAAGCTGGCGGCCAGGCGATTGTGACCGCGACGCTCACGGCGCTGTCCTCACAGGATGTGACGGTGAACCTGGCGTTCACCGGCACCGCGACGCTGACGACCGATTACACGCACGCTCCCGACAGCACCAGCATCGTGATCCCGGCGGGCCAAATCAGCGGCTCGATCACGCTGACGGGAGTAGGGGATTCGATTTATGAAAGCCCGGACGAAACCATCATTGTGAATATCAGCAGCGTGGTCAACGCATTGGTGACCCTTCCGCAGCAGGTGATCGCCACGATCACCGACCCCCCTGCAGCGGATTTTCTCACCTTCTCCTGGGGTGGTTATTACGGCGATATCAACATGGCCAATGCAACCGTCACGCTGAATGTTCCCGTCGGCACCAATCTGAACCTGCTCAGTCCCAATCCCTCCTACACGCTGACCAGTGGCGCATCCTGCTCCATGACCAGCGGCGGAACCCCCGGGTTGTATGACTTCACCAGCCCGGTGGAGTATCCCATCAAACCCTCGGCAGGATCTGACAAGGTCTATACCGTGACCGTCCAGGCGATACTGTCGACCACCCCAATCGTCTATGAGAGCTTCAATTATACCCCCGGTGCCTTGGTTCTGCCCGGCAAGACGGCCGATGCGGGTCTTGGCGCGTGGAGCGTCTCGGGCGCTTGGAACGCCGATGTGACAGCGCCAAGCATGAGCTACATTGACGCCAATGGAAAGGAGTTGTTAGTTCAGGGCAGCCGTGGTGTCATAGCCCTCAGAGATGACCCTAGAAACATGTATGCCGGCATCTCGATGACCGGGTGGTCCGCCGCCACCACGGACGGCACCAAGCTGAACACGAAGGGGGCGACCATCTGGTTCAGCATGCTTGCGCAGGTGGTCGCGACGAACGAGTATACTGCGGATTACTGGCAGTTGGTGGACTCCGCAAACGGCAATGCCTATTTCCAGTTCGGGGACCTCAGGGGCACCGAGTGGAATCCCAACACCGGTTATAACAAGTGGGGGATTCAGGCAAACAACAAGAATGGCATCAATGTGGTGCAAATGTCGACCGTGAATAACCACAACAGCACGTTTCTCTTGGGCCGCTTGTCCACGGATGGAACCACCGGCAACACCACCTTTGACATGTGGTTCAACCCGCTGCTTGACATGGTACCCGGAGCGCCGGGGACCGGCACGGTCAGCATCGTCCTTCCGGCCAACACCGACGGCACCGTGACCCAGTTCAACATGCTGCGATTGATTGATCCGAAGTGGGAGGGTCCTAGCAACTATGACGAAATCCGCATGGGCGAGACGTTCGCTGCCGTGGCGCCGCTCAAGCCCACACTCACCCCTTACAGCACCTGGGCGACCGCCAACGGCGCGAGTTCGGATCCCGCCGCGGATTCCAACAGCAACGGCATCCCCAACGGCATCGAGTTCTTCATGGGTGCCTCTCCCAGCCACCCGGTCACCATGCCCGCCGTGGTCAACACCGCCGGCACCATCACCTGGACCATCCCCTACGACCCGGCCGCCGCCGCCACCTACATGTTCCAGCTCTCCGATGACTTGTCGCCGGGCGGCTGGACGGACGTGGTGCCGCCCGACGCGAGCATCGTGGTTCTAACCAGTCCGGACCGGATCCAGTTCACCCTGCCATCCGCGACGCGGAAATTCTGCCGCCTGGTGGTCACCCCCACGCCGTGAACGAGCGGCCGGCAGGGCGTGGCGGGCTCGCCGCGCCCTAACTGCCCACCGAGGGCGAGGTGTCAATGCCGGTCCATGCACCGCGCCTTGGCGCCGCCCATGCGGGCGGACAAGTGGGCGGCCCGTGGCCGAGCCGCCCTACCCATTACCGACAACCGACAACTGACAACTCCTCTCCATCCCTTTCCGGAGTTTCATGGGTTTTCTCCTGGATCCAGGGGTTGCCGGTGCGCACCGGCAACCCCGCTTTTCATTCCCACACGTCATCCCCACTTCGGCGGTGATCCTCAGAACTCAGCGTTCGACCTCAATCATCAATCAACCTAAATAGGAAATTAGAAACCACGGATTTCACGGATTTCACGGATTAAGAATGAGTTATAGATTATCTGGTGTTCACCTGTGGGGTGGCTGAGAAATTTGATAGAACATATCCATATTCTCCGTGAACCGCAGCGCAGCGCAGATAGCCTGACACGAAATCCTCCAATAATCAGGCAGATCCGTTAAAATCCGTGTAATCCGTGGTAAAGAATGCCACTTTCCCCGGTTTCATTTTCCTATTTAGCTTGATACACCTCTTTTGTCGGATTGCCTCCAAACGGTCCGGGAACAGGCAGGGACCGTTTTCCAAACGGTCCGTCTTCGGCCATCTCGCTGCTCGGTTGTGTCCATCTGCGGTCCTATTTTTCTCTTAGAGTAAAATGAGCCGCCCGGCATGCTGTATTCCATTTTCCCATTTAGGTTCAAGTGTCCGCCCGGCGCGGGGATTCCAAGCACGCGCTCCTCACACGCACGGAATGGAATCGAGTGAAGCAACTCAAGCAAATCACCGGCCGTTGCGCAGGCCTGCCCGGTATTGCCGGGGCGTTGCCCCGCACAGTTTGGCAAACACGGTGTGGAATCGGCAAACCGATCCAAAGCCGCTCTCCATGGCCACATCGATGATCTTCAGGTTGGTGGTCGCGAGCAGGCGCTGCGCGTGGGTCACCCGCTGCCGGGTCATGTATTCCATCAGGGGCATCCCCGTAAGCTGGCGAAACAGCCGCATCAGGTAGTTGGGATGAAAGCCCAGCGCCTCGGCAATTTCTCCGACGGAGACCGGTTCGTGGCATCGTGCAGCCACCATGCTGACGATGCGGCAGAATTGAGGGGACTGGCCAGGCAACAGATCCACCTCGCTCGGGCAGATCCGCCGCGGAATGTGGCAGAGCTTCCGCCGCAAACTGCCGCAGTCGTGCTTCCACTTCCAACAGAACCACCCGGCGAAACGGCTCCGTGCCCCGCCGCATCAGCTCGCCCCAGTGCATGATCAACTGTTCATCCGGAAGTCCCTCGGCCCGCGGCGGACAAAGCAGCACGTCCCCTTGCAGCAAGGAATGCACAAAGCCAGCCGGTAAATTCCAGGACAGAAACCAGGCGGTCGGAATATGGATCACCGTAGAACGCACGCCGGACGATACCGCAACCGTCCCGTGGGGTTGGGTCGCCCAGAAGACGTCCAACTGCCCTGGCGGGAGACGGAGCGTCTTGGCACCGAACATGGCAATGATCTCGCCGCCGTGAGGACAACCCACTTCGAGTTCGTCGTGCTGGTGAAGCTGCACGAAAGGTGTTTCCGGCCCGCTCAAATAGGAAAATCCGAACGCTTCAAGCGATGGATCTGGTTTGGCAGTGGGGCGGCTCCGTGTCATGAGGTTAGAATCCAATACAAAATTGCCTGAAATACGAGACTAATTTTGCTTGATCCGAAGGTAGTTTGCAAGGGGAAACGTTAGGCGCGTGCCCATTGCCCACCATCCATCCTGCATGAAATCCGAACCAAGAATGGAAAGAACAAATTCGATGAGCATGAACACCCAGCAAACATTGAAATCCATCCCCCTCCTCATCGTGCTGCTCCTTGTTCCGCAGGTTCCTGTGTTTGCCGCTGATGCCGGGCCGCCCGCGCCCAGTACGACTCAGACAGCGGGTTCACCCGGTGTTTCCCCGAACGCCGGACCTCCCAAACCGGGGACGGTGGTGACCATCAGCGCCGAGGGAAACCAGTATGCGTCGATCTGGAAACCGGAGATCACGGCCATCGATGGCGTCCGCGAGGGCAAATGGGGCGGCGCCCTCTGGTGCCCTTTATCCGGAACCCGCGTGAAGCTGATAGGAAATACCGGCCCCGACTGCGGCATGGCCGATGTCTTCATTTGGATCGGCGACAGCATCCGTGACAACATGCCTCCCTACGCCCGCACCGTCTGGCTGCCGGTGGTTCTAACAGGGAAGGGAGGGATGGAAATCCGCTGGCGCGACTCCTGGGATCTGTCAGTGTTCGGCGGGCCGTGAGTGGCCGCCGGCCGCGCCAAGTTCATTCTCTAACAAATCAACGCATTGATATTACAACCAACAAAGAACCCCACCATGAAGACAACGCTTATCACCCTGTCATGCGGCCTGCTAGCGGCGGCATCTATCCAAGCCGCCGAATTGTGCCAGGCACCGTTCGACGTCGTTCAGCCCAAGGTGCCGGACAAACTTTGCCGCGTGACGCTCAACCGGCAGGAACTCGGCGGGGAGATCGACCGCCGCATCCAGAACCTGATCTACAAGAACTTCATGGTCATCGATCTGGACGGCGGGTGGCTCAACCATTTTCGCCAGCGCACGGACCGCGGTGGCGCGAGCCACGTTTACTACGGCATCGGCAAGGTGTTGGATGCCGGCAGCCTGTTCGCCGCCTATACGGACGACCCGCAAGTCGCCGCCCGCACGCAATATATCATCGACGAACTGGAGAAATCCCGCGACCCCGACGGCTACCTCGGGTTCTGGAAGGTCGAACCGGAGAACCGGCAGGACCATATCAACTGGATTCTCCACGAGCAGGAATACATCAACCTGGCATTCGTGCGGAATTACCGTTGCACGGGCGATCGCCAATCGCTGGCCGATGCGAAAATCATGGGCGACTATATCCTCAAGACGTTTCCCACGCCGCAGAACCCATGCTACGACGCGGGCGACATCTGCACGGCCGGCCTGCCGGAAGGCATGCTGGAACTCTACCGCGTGACGGGCGACAAGCGCTACCTCGACTTCGCCGCCGACGTGCCCCACGGCAACAACCGCGGCGAGGTCCAACTCGCCTCGCTGCGCACCTGGGAGCAGGATTTCAGCCGCCGCCCGTGCCATGTCTATGTCATGCTTGCTCGCTGCTACGCCCAGACCGAATTGTTCCGCCTAACAGGCGAGGAGAACCTGCTGAACATGAGCCACTTCATGCGCCAGGAGCTGCTCAAGAAGGGCGAAGGCGGCATGCTCGTCACTGGCTCGAGTTCCCAGGATGAGATGTTCGCATACAACCAGAACGGCAGCGGAGCCATCGGTGAATCGTGTGTCACCGCCTACATGTTGCGCTGGATCGACAGCCTGCTGCGGCTGGAGGGCGACATGCGCTACGGGGATTTGATGGAAAGGACCATCTACAACGCGTTGTTAGGAGCCAACTCGCCCGACGGACGCCGGATCCGCTACTTTACCCCGTTCACCGGCGAGCGCCCGTATGACGGTCACAACGACACGTTCTGCTGCTGTGGGAACTACCGCCGGGCGGTGGCCGAGTTGCCGCAGAAGGTGTATTACCGCACGCCGGATGGCGGCATCGCGCTGAACCTGTTCACCACCTCTAACAAGGAGTTCAACGTCAACGGGCAGACCGTCACAATCCGGCAGGAAACCGCCTATCCGAACGACGGCGACGTGAAGCTGACGTTGTCCGCCCCCAAGCCGGTGGCGATCGCGTTTCAATTCCGTACGCCGCGCTGGTGCCAGAAAATCACGCTGCGGGTGAACGACGAGGGCCCGGTGACAATCGACCCGCTGGCGCAGCAGCTCGGGAGTTATGTGTTGAACCGGACCTGGAAGGATGGCGATGTGGTGAAGCTCACGATGCCGATGGCGTGGCGCTTCCTGCGCGGCCGGGCAGCCCAGGACGGCCGGGTGGTGCTGTTACGCGGCCCGGTGGTGTATTGCGTCGGCAAGGCCCAGAACGCCGGTCTGTTCGCGAAGTGCCCCGATCCGCGCAACCTCGTCATCGACCCGGCTTCCATCGCCCAACCGACACAGGATGATTCGATTCGTCCCGGCGGCTTGAAAACCGTCGCCAAAGCATGGCTCAATCCGGAACGCACCGGCGAACAGTCCGATGTCGTTCTAACCGAGTTTATCGACCCCAGCGGGCAGGAAATCTATTTCCGCGTGCCGAACCTAACGGACACGTCGCCGGTGCGGCTGACGGACGACGAAATCGTGTCGTGGCCTAACGAGAACGCCAACGCGCAGGTGCTGCAAGCGTGGTATGGGCCGAAGGCGACGGGCGACCTGAAGGAGATGTTCGAAATCCGCGGTGATGTCGTCGCGGACATGGCGGCAAACTACGTCAAGCCGGGCGGCAAGACCGGCGTGAAGGCGGAATTCCCCGACGCCACGGGCGGCCGTTGGTCATTCTACAATTGCAAGAACGGCGGGCTGCTGTCCACCGCCGCCGCCGGCGATGTGAAGCAGTTGGATTCACGGTTCAAGGCGTTCGGCTCGCCGTTAGGTTTCGCCTACGGACTGGAAAACCAGGGCGATCAACTCGGGTTCGTGTCGGACTACGCGCCCAGCGACCGGCAGGAGGACGCCTGGCGGGTCCACTACACCGCAGACAGGTTCGACCAAGTGCTATCCGCCGCCGAGCGCAATGCGTTCCTTTACACCCACACGCTTGCTGACGCGGCATGCTATAACGTTTTCCGCTGGACGCCTTCTGCCGACGCGCAAAAGAAGGACATCACGCTGTGCGGCACGCTGTTCTCGAATCTGGGCAACGGCGTCCAACTGCGCGTCATCCGCTGGAACGACGACACCCGCTCCGAAATCCTCGGCACCTATAACACCAAGAATGTAACCACCAAAAATCTAGCAACCGGCAAGTGCGGCACCGCCGGGTTTGTCCTGCGCTTGAAGCCCGGCGGGGTTGGCAAGCATCTCGACTTCGTCCTGCACAACGCCGGCGATTATGTCTGCGACGCAAGCGCCATGAAAATCCAGGCACTCACCAATGTGCGGCAGCCCACCCAAACCGCCGCCCAAGCCGACGTGACGGACAAGGTGCTGGCGAAATTCCGCAATCGCCTCGTCACGCCGCTCGGCCGCTACGCCGAATTGTTCGGCGCGGGAACCCCCGGCGCACAGAACACGCTGAAAGTCCAACTCAAGGAGGCCCTGGATCTAACCGAGAAACCCACACCATGAAAACAACGCTTATCACCCTGTTATGCGGCCTGTTCACGGCGGCATCCATCCAAGCCGGCGAATCGCGCCAGGCACCGTTCGACGTCGTTCAGCCCAAGGTGCCGGACAAACTCTGCCGCGTGACGCTCAACCGGCAGGAACTCGGCGGGGAGATCGACCGCCGCATCCAGAACCTGATCTACAAGAACTTCATGGTCATCGATCTGGACGGCGGTTGGCTCAACCATTTCCGTAACCGCACGGCCCGGGGTGATGCCGCCAATGTGTATTACGGCATCGGCAAGGTGTTGGACGCCGGCAGTCTGTTCGCCGCCTACACGGGTGACCCGAAAGTGGCCGAGCGAACGCAGTACATCATGGATCAACTGCGGGCTTCACGGGATCCGGACGGCTACCTGGGTTTTTGGAAGGTCGAGCCGAACAACCATCAAAACGTGGTCAACTGGATTCTGCATGAGCAGGAATACTTCAATCTGGCGCTGGTGCGGAACTATCGGACGACGGAGAATCCGCAAGCTCTGGCGGACGCGAGAGTCATGGCCGACTACATCATGAGGATGTTTCCGGCCAACGCAAATGGGGAACACATTATTCCCGCCGGAACGTCCATTGCGGGAATCACGGAAGGATTCGTCGAGTTGTATCGTGTCACCGGCGACAAGAAGTATCTGGACTTCGCCAGGAACCTGCAATACGAGCCGCACTGGTATTACCTGAAACCGTTCGACGCTTGGGAGCAGAACATCGCGCAGGCGCGCTACCATGTCTACGTCATGCTGTCGCACATGTATCCCGACACGGAACTGTACCGGCTGATCGGCGGCGAGGACTACCTGAAGAAGAGCCTGTGGATGAAGCAGGAGCTGCTCGAGCAGGGTCGCGGCGGGTTGCTGGTCACCGGTTCAACATCTCAAGGCGAACACTTCACATACAATCAGGACGGAACGGGCGCGGTCGAAGAATCGTGCGTGACGGCCTATCTGCTCCGCTGGATCGACAGCCTCATGCGGCTGGATAGCGATATGCGGTATGGGGACATTATGGAACGGACGATCTACAACGCCCTGTTCGGGGCGCAGTCGCCGGACGGTCGCCGCATCTGCTACTTCACGCCGTTCACCGGGCAAAGGGATTTCCAGCAGCACGACAATTTCTGCTGCAACGGGAACTTCCGCCGGGCGGTGGCGGAGCTGCCGCAGAAGGTGTATTACCGCACGCCGGACGGCGGCATCGCGCTGAACCTGTTCACCAACTCGAAGAAGGAGTTCGACGTCAACGGGCAGGCCGTCACGATCCGGCAGGAAACCGCCTATCCGAACGACGGCGATGTGAAACTCACCTTTGTTACGCCCAAGCCGGTGGCGTTCGCGTTTCAATTCCGCACGCCGCGCTGGTGCCAGAAAATCACGCTGCGGGTGAACGACGAGGCCCCGGTGACAATCGACCCGCTGGCACAGAAGCTCGGGAGTTATGTGTTGAACCGGACATGGAAGGATGGCGACGCGGTGAAGCTCTCGATGCCGATGGCGTGGCGCTTCCTGCGCGGCCGGGCGGTTCAGGACGGCCGGATGGTGCTGTTACGCGGCCCGGTGGTGTATTGCGTCGGCAAGGCCCCCAACGCCGGACTCTTCGCGAAGTGCCCCGATCCGCGCAACCTCGTCATCGACCCGGCTTCCATCGCCCAACCGACACAGGATGATTCGATTCGTCCCGGCGGCTTGAAAACCGTCGCCAAAGCATGGCTCAATTCGGAACGCACCGGCGAACAGGCCGATGTCGTCCTAACCGAGTTTATCGACCCCAGCGGCCAGGAAATCTATTTCCGCGTGCCGAACCTAACGGACACGCCGCCGGTGCGGCTGACGGACGACGAAATCGTGTCGTTGCCTAACGAGAACGCCAACGCGCGGGTGCTGCAAGCGTTGTATGGGCCGAAGGCGACGGGCGACCTGAAGGCGATGTTCGAAATCCGCGGCGATGTCGTCGCGGACATGGCGGCGGATTATGTCAATCCAAGCGGCAAGACCGGCGTGAAGGCGGAATTCCCCGATTCCACGGGCGGTCGCTGGGCATTCTACAACTGCAAGAACGGCGGATTGCTGTCCACCGCTGCAGCCGGCGATGTGAAGCAGTTGGATTCACGGTTCAAGGCGTTCGGCTCGCCGTTAGGTTTCGCCTACGGACTGGAAAACCAGGCCGATCAACTCGGCTTCGTGTCGGACTACGCACCCAGCGACCGGCAGGAGGACGTCTGGCGGGTCCACTACACCGCAAACATGTTCGACCAAGTGCTTGCCGCCGCCGAGCGCAATGCGTTCCTTTACACCCACACGCTTGCCGAAACGGCATGCTATAATGTTTTCCGCTGGACGCCCGCTGCCGGCGTGCAAAAGAAGGACATCACGCTGTACGGCACGCTGTTCTCTAATCTGGGCAACGGCGTCCAACTGCGCGTCATCCGCTGGAACGACGACACCCGCTCCGACATCCTTGGCACCTATAACACCAAGGATCTAACCGTCGGCAAGTGCGGCACCGCCGGGTTTGTCCTGCGCTTGAAGGCCGGCGGGGTTGGCAAGCATCTCGACTTCGTCCTGCACAACGCCGGCGACCATGTCTGCGACGCAACCGCCATGAAAATCCAGGCCCTCACCAACGTCCGGCAGCCCGCCCCAACCGCCGCCCAAGCCGACGTGACGGACAAGGTGCTGGCGAAATTCCGCAATCGCCTCGTCACGCCGCTCGGCCGCTACGCCGAATTGTTCGGCGCGGGAACCCCCGGCGCACAGAACACGCTGAAAGTCCAACTCAAGGATGCCGCAGGACGCGGCCCTGGATCTAACCGAGAAACCCACACCATGAACCACCACACCCTATCTATCATGAACCTCATGTCATCCGGAAACACACATGCCTGGCTAACAAGAGTGACCTTGGGATCATTGTTGGGATGTATTCTCAGTGCCGGCGCCCTGGCGGCTGAGCCGGATTCCACGGTCCGCTTCGAGGGCAGGGCGGTCAATGGATCGCAGCAGCCATTTCCGGGCGTGAAGGTCGTTCTGATCGGCACTCCGCTCTCAACCATGACTGACGGCACCGGGGCTTTCACGATCGCCGGCGATGCCGGGTCCCTGGCGAAATCGCCGCGGAGTCTTGCGCTGGAATTCACGGCTGCCGGTTGTGAGGCCCGCACCCTTGTCCCGGCGGTGACCCGGCAAAAGGATCTGGCTGTTGTGATGCACCAGACGCCAACCGCCGGTGATCCGGTGACGGCCTCGCGATTCGTAGAGGAGGTTCCGCCCGGTGCCACGCCGGCGCCGATCGACACCAAGGCCCTTGGACCCTGGATGGCACCGCAAACCGTCGAGATCGAATGGGGGGTTGCGGACGGCTTGCAGAATGTTCCCTTGAACGGTCGCGTCGAGGGATTCAGATGCGCCCTCGGCAAGATCGAACCGTTAGAGGAAGGCAATGGCATGTTCAGCACAACCCGGATCATGGCGGAGCTTGGGGTGGAGGGTGCCGACAAACTCATGCAGGAAATCGGGGAATATCGTCAGGACATCCGCGCGGCGGCGGACCGGTCGGCGGCGCTGACCCCTGCCGTCCGCTCCAGCGACGGCACCTATCGGCGCTTTGTTCCCGCCACGCCGTATAACCGAAGTAACATTTGTGGCACGTATGATGGTATGATGGGATTCGTCTGTCTGGCCGACAGCGACCTCGGGGTGTATGGATCGGGAGAACCGCTGGTCAAGGACGTCATCGATGTGATCGAAGGATCGTTGAAAATGAGATGAAATCCATCCAAAGGAAAATATGAAGACAAACAAGAACATGTTAGGGATGCTGGCGCTCGGAATGATGCTGCTGGCGCATACGGTGATGGCCAGCGTGGCGGGTTCCATACTCACGCTCGACGGCAACGCTTGGCTGTTAGCCACCGACCCGAAAAATGAGGGGCGCGAGCAGAAGTGGCCCGGCGTGCCGGTTCCCGGGGCGAAGCCAACGAAGGTGCCGTGGATCATCCAGGACGCGTTCCCCGGCTATCACGGCGTGGCGTGGTATTGGCGCGAGTTCGAAGCACCGGCCAATCCGCATGCGGGCGGGCGGCATCTGCTGCGGTTCTGGGCGGTGGATTATCTGGCGGAAGTCTGGCTCAATGGCACACGCGTCGGCGGCCACGAGGGCGGCGAAACGCCGTTTGCGTTAGACGTGACCGACTCCATCCGCGCCGGCGCGAAAAACCTGCTCGCGGTGCGCGTGCTCAACCCGAGCCACGAGCGGATCGATGGCATCGTGCTCAACGAAACGCCGAAGCAGGCCCGCGTGATTCCTTACAGCGCGGGCGCGGCATACAACCACGGCGGAATCACCGGATCGGTGGAGTTGTTAGCCACACCGGCGGTGCGCGTGGAGGATCTCTTCGCGCAAGCCGACCCGAAGACAGGCACGATCAGGATTCAGGCCAACGTGCGCAACGCGTCTAACAAAAATGCGCACGGCCGCCTGGAGTTCGCCGTCGCGCCGGCGGCCAGCGGCGAAACGCTGGGCGTGGCGGCCATCGAGCGGGAACTCGCGCCGGGCGACACGCGGGTCGAGGTCGAGGTGAAACTCGACCAGCCGCGCTGGTGGGAACTGAATGATCCGTTTCTCTATCGAGTCACCGCGCGCCTGGGCGACGATGAGCGCTCGGTGCGTTGCGGCTTCCGTGACTTCCGCTTCGAGAATGGCTGTTTCCGCCTCAATGACCGGCGCGTTTTCCTGCGCTCGACACACACCTGCAATCACTTTCCCGTCGGCCTGAAGCTGCCGCCCGATCCCGACATGGCCCGGCGAGATTTGTTAGACCTCAAGGTGATGGGTTTCAACATGATCCGCTTCATCTGGGGCGGCGCGGAGCGCTATCAACTCGACTTGTGCGACGAGATCGGGCTGATGGTCTATGAGGAATCGTTCGCGTCGTGGCCGATGCAGGATTCGCCGCAACTGGCCGAACGCTGGGAACGCTCGATCTCCGAACTGATCCGCCGCGACCGCAATCATCCGAGCGTGGTGATCTGGGGTCTGCTGAATGAGGTCGGGGCCACGCCGCACTTCTGGCTTGCGGCGGACTCGCTGCCGCTGGTCCGCCAGCTCGACCCGACGCGCATGGTGTTTCTCAACAGCGGTCGCTGGGATGCGACGAGCGGGAGAGATGCGGGCGACGAAATATTCTCGAAACTCGACGTTTGGCGCAGCCCGGCCGACCGCGAACCGTGGGCTGCACGCAACCCTTCCGACCAACCGGTCCCCACGCCGTTCGACTTTACCTGGCCACCGCGGCAGGTGGCGTTGCATCCGGGACCCCAAGGCCAATACAGCGTCGTCCGCTGGACCGCGCCCACCGCAGAAAAATACTCCATTCAGGCCACGTTCGCCGGCTTGGCCAAGGCCACCACCGACGTGCATCTCCTCCACAACGGCCAACCGCGGTTTGACGTGCAACTCAACATCGGCGGCAAGTCTAACACGGCCACACACACGGACGAATTGGCACTGGCAAAGGGCGACACGATTGATTTCGTGGTCGGTTGGGGGAACGGGGACTACGGCAGTGACAGCACGGCGCTGACGGCAACGATCAAATCCGCCACAGGCCGCGCATTCGAGCTGGCTGCGGATTATCCCCGCCAGAACAATCCCGCCGGGCCATGGTCGTGCGGCTGGTTCACGCCGGGTAACAAACCCGATCCGGCCACATTTACCCTTTACACGGAGTCGAAACCCAAACCGCGACCGCGTTCGGGCACCCTTGCCAATCCGGGCTCGGTCGAGTGGGAGGACGTTGTGGCCGACGAGCACCGCTACCCGCGAGTGCCGCACACGGCGGCCACGATTCAGGAGTTGCGCAAGGCGGGCGGAAGCGGGCCGCTGTTCCTGTCTGAATACGGGATCGGCAGCGCGGTGGACCTCTGGCGCGCGACCCGCCACTTCGAGCGGCTCGGCAAGACCGAGGTCGAGGACGCGCGGTTCTATCGGGACAAGCTGGACCGCTATCTAATTGATTGGAAACAGTGGAAGCTCGAGGATATCTATCCGCGGCCGGAGGATTTCTTCGCCGAAAGCCTGCGCAAGATGGCTGGCCAGCGCACGCTCGGTCTGAATGCGATTCGCGCCAACCCGAGCATCGTCGGTTACAGCCTGACCGGCATGAACGACCACGTCAGTTGCGGCGAAGGCCTAACCACGACGTTCCGCGAACTGAAGCCCGGCACGGTGGACGCGATGTTCGAGGGCCTCGCGCCGTTGCGGCTGTGCCTGTTCGCAGAGCCGGTGAATGTCTATCGGGGCGCGCGTGTCCGCTTCGAGGCGGTGCTGGCCAACGAAGACGCGCTGGCTCCCGGCGACTATCCGGTCAAACTGCTGGTGGCCGGCCCGCAAAACCAGCGCCTCTTCGAGAAAACCGTGAACGTGACGATCACCAAGGATGCGCCCTTCGCCGTGCCAATCTTCGCCGATGACGTGGTTGTGAACGGCCCGTCGGGACGCTACCGGTTCCTCGCTTCCTTCGAGCGCGGCGGCGCGGCAACGGGCGGCGAGACCGAGTTGTATCTAACAGATCGCGCCGACATGCCCGCAGTCAAGGGCGAGGTGGTGTTAGCCGGCGATGACGCCGAATTGTCGAAGTGGCTCGGCGATCACGGCATTCGTTGCCGGACTCTAACAGACTCTGGCGAGGCGTCGCAGCGCGAGGTGATTCTCGTTTCCAAGACGCCGCCTGCGACGCCGGCGATTGAAGAAATCTGGCGTCGAGTCGAGCGTGGAGCGACGGCGGTGTTTCTGTCGCCCAACGTTTGCCCGTTCGACAAGCTGCCGTTGACCCACCGGGGCTCGACAACGGAAATCCGCGGCTGGCTCTATCTGAAGGACGAGTGGGCGAAGCGTCATCCGATCTTCGACGGCCTGCCCAGCGGTGGGTTGATGGATTACACATTCTACCGCGAACTCATTCCCGATACGGTGCTGATCGGTCAGGATCCGCCGGCTGAGGCGGTGGCCGGCGCGATCAACGCCTCGCGGGATTACTCGTCCGGTTTGATGTTGGCGGTTTACCGGTCGGGTAGCGGGAGGTTCATTTTGAACACCCTGCTGATTCGCGAAAACCTCGGCACCCACCCGGCAGCCGAACGCTTGCTGCGCAATCTGTTGAACTATGGGAATTCGCCACCGCGCCAATGAGCCGCGCGGATAACGCATAACTGTCCGCAACTCAACCTCACACCCTTCGTCCCTGTCCGTTCACCTCCCGACCCACCATGAATAACCACACCCTATCTATCATGAAGCTCAAGCATCCGGGAATCCTGCTGACCCTTTTTTGTTTGTTGCTTCCGGCCATCACTCCTCTGCGCGGGGCGGAGAAGGCATTGCCCGCCGGCCGTGGCGGGGCCAACCTGACAGCAACAGTTTCGTTAGATGGTGGGGGCTGGCTATTGGGCTTGGACCCGAAGAACGTGGGGTGCGAGCAGAAGTGGTTCGAGGTTCAGCGACCGGAGGCAAAGCAGGCAACGGTGCCCTGCACGATTCAGGAGATATTTCCCAACTACGCCGGGCTTGCGTGGTATTGGAAGGAGTTCACGGCGCCGGCCAATCCGCATGCCGGCGGTCGATGCCTGCTCCGTTTCTGGGCGGTGGACTACAAGGCTGACGTTTGGCTCAACGGCAAACCGGTTGGCACGCATCTCGATGCCGAGGAACCGTTCACGCTGGATGCCACTGAGGCCATACGGCCAGGAAATAATCTGTTGGCCATGCGGGTGCTCAATCCAACGGACAACCCGATTGACGGACTCACGCGTGGCAATACGGTCCAGGGTCTTAAGAGAGGCACGCCGGGCGGCGGCTGGAACTTTGGCGGTATTCTGGATTCGGTGGAGTTGTTGGTTGCGCCGGCGGTGCGGCTTGAAGATCTCCACCTCATCACTGACTGGAAAAGCGGCGGCATCAAAGCACATGCCACTATCCGTAATGCCGGAGCGGGAAAGACCCGCGTACGGCTGGTTCTTTCCGTGGCACCCGCGGTTGGCGGAACCCGGATTGACGAGACCGTTCAGGAACAGGAGGTTTCGACCGGGGACACAGTGTTAAACGGCACGCTCCGGGTGGCACAGTATCGGCTGTGGGAGCTGGACGATCCGGCGCTGTACCGTGTGACGGCTCGCGTCGAGGATCTGGGTGCCGGTTCTGTCGACGAGCAATCCGACCGGATCGGGTTCCGCGACTTCCGGTTCGAGGATGGCTATTTCCGACTCAACGGTCGGCGCATTTTCCTGCGTAGCGCGCACACCGTCTGGACCACTCCGGTGAAGATTCATTCGGCCCGCGATCGCGAGATGCTCCGCAAAGACATCCTTTACGCGAAGGCGATGGGCTTCAATGCGCTGCGCTATCTGCCGTTTGCGGCGCCACGTTGCCAGCTTGATCTGGCGGACGAACTCGGGGTGATGGTCATGCAGCAGTCCATGTCGAGCTGCGGCATGCCCGGGCACCCTTCGGGTGCGGAGATGTTTAACCGGTCGCTTTTTGGGATCATCCGGCGGGACCGCAACCACCCCTGCGTCACCATGTGGTGTTTTCTCAATGAAACCGGGGATGACGGTATCTTTCGCCATGCCGTCGCGGTGTTGCCGAAAGTCAGGGAACTGGATGATTCGCGTGTTTGCCTGCTCAATAGCGGACGTTTTGATCGACAGTGGGAGACCATCGGCAGCCTCAGTAATCCAGGCATGCGAACATGGCATGCGACGGATTTACAAGAGCGTCATGCATATTTCCCGGTTCCTCATGGTCCCGACGAAATTCGGGATTTGCGTGGATGTGAGAAGCCTGGTGGCGGTGCAACACCGAATGCACCCTTCTTTTCGGCATACTTAAATTCGTACCAGGCACTAACATCCCACAGGAACGGTCCGCTCTTTTTCTCGGAATACGGTATCGGCAGCGCCCAGGACCTAGTCAAATTGACGCGTGAATTCGAACTGCTGGGCGCCGCGGATTGCATGGAGGCAGGATACTATCGGAGCCAACTGAATGCATTTATGGCGGATTGGGAACGCCTGCGACTGGCGGAAGTCTTCGGCCGGCCGGAGGACTATTTCTACGCCTGCCAAGCCGCCAACGCGAGCCAGCGAACATTGGGTCTGAATGCCTTGCGCTCCAATCCCAATCTGGTCGGGCACAGCATGACCGCGTTCTTCGATCATGTCGGCTGCGGCGAAGGGCCGTTGACGATTTTCCGCGACATCAAGCCCGGGGCTCTGGATGCGATGCGCGACGGTTTTGCGCCGTTGCGCTGGTGCCTCTTTGCCGAGCCGTATCAATTGTACCGGGGCTGCACGGTCAAGATTGAAGCCGTGCTGGCCAACGAGGACTCATTAAAACCCGGCGACTATGAAGTCGACGTGGCCATCTTCGATCCAGACGAGAAACCGGTTTTCATGAAGAAGGCCACTGTGACGGTCCGCGACCCGAAGACGAATCCACCTTTCGCCCTGCCCGTGCTTTCTGAGGATGTGAAGATTGACGGGCCGGCGGGCCGTTATCGGCTGGCGGCGAATTTCGTGTCCGGCGCGGCGGCGGCGGGGCGTCCGGTCGAGTTTTATGTGGGCGATCCGGCGACGATGCCGCCGGTGAAAACCGCTATTACGCTCTGGGGCAAGGACGAGGGGTTAGAGCGCTGGTTGAAGGAACACGCCATCGCGTTTCAAGCCGCGGTCGAGGGGCAGCCGCCGCAGAAACGCGAAGCCATTCTGGTCGTCGGCAAAGCGGCGAAGAACCCCGAGCGATTCAAGGAGTTGACCTCGCGAATTGCCCGCGGTTCGACGGTCGTTTTCCTGACGCCACAGGCGATGTTTGACGATGCGGAAGTCCCAGGTGAATCGAGTGGCAGTTGCCCGCCCATTCGCAATCTCTACTGGTTGCCGCTGACACACAAAGGGGTATGGGGGACGATCGATGCTATGTCCGGAGCCGGCTTATATCACAGGGATGATTGGACACGGCGGCATCCGATCTTCGATGGATTGCCGTGCGGCGGACTAATGGATTGGACGTTTTATCGGAACATTCTGCCTCAGTATGGGAAGAGTCTGTGCAATTTCACAAAACCGGATCAAGCAATCTGTGGCGGCATCAATACTTGTTTTGGCTATAGCTCCGGCGTCTATGTCGGCGAATGGCATTTTGGCGCCGGGCGTTTTATCGCCAATGTCCTGAACATCCGGGACAATCTCGGCAATGATCCTGTGGCCGAACGGCTACTGCGCAATATGCTCAACTACGCGGGGCAAAACCTCGACAAGCCGTTGGCCGACCTGCCGCCGGATTTCGACAAGCAACTGCAGGCAATTGGGTACAAGTGATTGCATAGCAATGATGAACGGTAAACAATGATTGGCATTTAGTAAACAAGACAGGTATTAAAGAAAGGTATCCTATGAAGAAGATAACGACACATCGGTTGATTGGTTTCGCAACGTCCGCTCTCTACAACCCGGTGGCGGGGGCCGACAAGACCCCGGTATCTTTGCCTCCGGTATCCGCAGTGTTCCGGATTGTGCGGTGTTCGCACCCAAAACCGGAAGAGCCAGTCCAATCATTCTTCGGAGAGAAACACATGAAGGCAATAGTGCCAGCAATTCTCCTGTCTCTGGTTTTCTATTTGTCCGCACAGGGAGAGCCCGCTACGCAAGTATCGGCCAGTGAAACCATCTCGCCGCAAACGGTAAAGGGCCTCACGGGAAAGGTGCGCGAGATTGCGGTACGGGTGCCAGTGCCGACAAGCCTGCAGCCGGTGTCTGCTGCGGAGCGGAGCGTGGATGTCGATCTCCGGGGCATGGCGCAGTGGGCGATGAACTATCTGATCCGCACGCCACGGAAGGAACTCGATTACGAACCGGTGTTCCAGGCCTACCCGATGAATTGTCCGCCTTTCCCTGGCGGACATGATGTGGTGGTTGCCTGCGATACGGACGCCCGGATGGATTGGGAATGGTACTACATGCGGGAAATCAGCGGTTCAACGGCCGGCAAGGACATCGAGGCGGCGTTTCACCAGCGAATGCTGGCGTACGTGCGTGCGGATGGCACGGTCTTGTCCCATCCCGGCTGCTACAATGAGGGGGATATCCACAGGGGTTATACGGAAAAGGACTACGTGTATCACGTCTGGGGAGCGACGAAGATCCTGAATTCCCTGGCCGAAGACTTCCGCCGCACAGGCAACGAGGGATCGAAGGAAACCGCCCGCAAGATCATGCTGCGGCTCAAAAAACTAGCGGTCTATCCGGTTCCCGACAGGTGCTATTTTCCTGCCGGCATGGGCGCGATGAAACAGGACGGAACCCCCGTGCCGAATGATTGGAACAGAATGCCCGCGCCTGTGGTAGAGCCCCTGATCAACTACTATCAGGCCTGTGGCGACCTCGAGGCCATGGAGTTCGCCAAAGCCTACGCCGAAGGAATCATGACTGGAGCGCAGCCCGACGGCATCAAGATCAAGGCCGACGGAGATATCGACAACGGCCACAGTCACACCACCATGCACGCCTTGTGGGGAATCGCACACCTGGGGGTCGTCACCGGAGACGAGCGGTACACCGCGTTCGCGAAACGGTCGTGGGATTTCATGCTCAGCCGCGGTACGGGTGCCGGATGGTTCCCCGCCGTGCCCGGAGGGTATCCGAGCGACGAGACTTGCCTGACGTCCGACATGATGTCCAATGCGGCCATGATCGCCCGTGGCGGGCATCCCGAGTACTTCGACTATGTCGAACGGTATCTGCGCAACCGCATCAGTCCCTCCCAGTTCGTCGTCACTCCGGAATTCGAGGCCGAATACAGGAAGGTCAATCGCGCGTGCGGCGAGGAGAAGATCCGGCAGGGACTCGAAGATGTCAGGAAACTTCAGGGCGCTATCCGCGGTTGTTGCGGGCTCAACGACCTCGAAAACAGTATCTTAAAGGGCCCCAATATTATGTTGTCAGGATGCTGCGCTCCTGAGGGAATGCGGGCCATCTACACGACCTGGAGCCACGTGATTGATCGGTATCCCGCATCGAAGCTCGGACCGGCGGGCGTGTACGTGAACATGAGTTTCAACCGGGACTCGAAATGGGGACGCGTGGTGTCGTTCATGCCGAAGACCGGGCGCCTGACGGTGAAGGCGGGAGTGCAAGACGATTTCTTCCTGCGCCCCCCGCACTGGGTGCCGCGGGACCAGGTCAAGGCGTTTGTCGGGTCGCAGGCCGTGCCTGTGCAGTGGTCCGGTGACTATGTCCGGTTCACGAATATCAAGATCGGTGACGAATTGACGATCATCTATCCGCTTCTGGGCTTCTTGCACGAGGCGGGCGGGATATGGAAGAATGGACTCCCGGGGGTGAACGTCACCTATGAGTGGCTGGGGAACATGGTGATCGCAGTCGATCCACCCGCGGCGAAGACGCCCATCTTCTCACCCGAGGTGCGGATCCTTCCGCCGCCGCCGGCAGAGGTGATGCAAAGATGATCTTGCGCGAAGAACAGTGATACTATGAATCAAACAAGTGAAGGTGAATGAAATGAAACAAATGAATACTCCGCCATTCGTCAAATTGTGTTCTTTGGCCTTTGCATTGACGTTGCTCGCCGGCGGGCAGTCACGCGCCGCGGACTATTACATCTCTCCGGCCGGATCGGATGCCAACGACGGAACAGCTCCGAACAAAGCATGGCAGATGATCGAGCGTGCGAACAAAGCCACGCTTCGTCCGGGCGACCGCATCCTCTTTGAAGGCGGCCGGCGGTTTTCCGGCAATCTGCTGATTACAGCGTCCGGCACGAAGGAAGCGTTCATCGAGATCGATTCCTACGGCAACGGGCCGGCGACCATCCAGGCCGGCGATTCGTTCGGCATCCGCTTGCTGAATTGCCAGTACGTCAAGGTCCGCGACCTGATCTTGGCAGGTTCCGGCGTGAAGCCCGACGGCCAGACCACCAACAAGGAGCAAGGGCTGGACATTTACAGCACCGCGAAGGAAGGCAAACCGTGGCAGAGCATCTACGCGGACAAGTTGCAGGTGTCCGGTTTTCGCGACGGGATCGTGCTCCACACGCCCATCGGCACGCAGGACGTCGTGGGCTACAACGACGTCCGCGTCACCCATTGCATCATCAAGGAGTGCTTGTTCGGCGGGTTTTACTGCTGGGGGGCCAAGAAGACGAGTGGTGCGCCGTGGCAATTCCCGGTCGGGGCGGGGACTTTTTCCAACTGCTATCTCGGCGATTGCGACATTCATGACATCTATGGCGATCCGGTGGGCGATCCGTTGCTCTGCTTCCCCATCTCGATCCTGAATGCCACGTCCTTTCTGGTAGAACGTTGCACCATCCATCACTGCGGCCAGGCCCAGAATGGGAAGCCCGTGGTGGGCGGTGTCGGAGGACTGGTGTTTCTGGAATGTGACAAATCCATCGCGCAATTCAACGAGTGCCACCACATCGTTACCAAACAAGGGTATGACGGTTGCGCGTTCGACATTGACGGCGGTTGCTCCAACTGCATTCTGCAATACAACTATTCCCACGACAACGAGGGCTCGGGGTTTCAGACCGGGACTTTTGCCGGCTCCGGTCCCTTGACCGACACGATCATCCGCTATAACATCAGCGAGAACGACGCACAGAAGAATTCTAACAACACGGGCGGGATTATGACCTGGAGTTCGCAGGCCCGCGGCCAGATCTACAACAACACCGTTTTTGTCGGCAAGGGGTTTGGCGGCGTAAAACCGTTCGCCTTTCGCGGCGGGGCGGGTCTCAGTGTCCGCAACAACCTCTTCGTGGCCGGCCATGACGGTGAGTTCATTGATCCCGGGGCCTGCTCCTTGCAGAACAACTGTTACTGGCGCACCCATGGCGATCTGCGCGTGGCTGGTTGTGCCGGTCTTGCAGATTGGCGAAAGAAGTCAGGCCAGGAGATGCTCGACGGCGCTGCGGTCGGGTTTCAGGTCGATCCGCGGTTGCGGGCGCCCGGCAGCGGGGGAGACCTCGACGATGCGGCCCGTTGGAAGACGCTCGACGCCTACAATCTGCTGCCGTCCTCGCCGCTGATTGGCCAAGGACTTGACCTGCAGGGCCTGTTCAAGATTTCACCGGGTTTGTGCGATTTTCACGGCACTCCCTTCCGGCCTGGAGTTAGGTTTGACCTGGGGGCAGTGCAAAGTCAGTAGCATCGCTACTCCCCAAGAGACATTTCATCCAGCAATAATTCATCGGTAATTGAGGAGTTGGGAAAATGATCAATCGTTCGACACATCCCGGGGTCGCGATGTTTGCGGGCGTTGTCTTGTTGGTTTTGCAACCCGCCTCTGCCTGGCGCGCAACTGCGGCGGATATCGGGGCGCAGGCCATGGCCAAACTTGTGGGCCAACCGGCCGATATTGCTTCAAGCGCCTATCAATACCGGGCGGACCGAAAGGCCGAGCAGAACCCGCCGGAGAGTTGGCTGGCCGTGATGCGGCTCGCCGGGCAACCGTTGAACAAGCCGGCCGACACCAGTGCGCCCGCCGTCAGACGGGTCCTGTGCGCGCTGCTGTGGGAGGAAATCCGCCCGGTGAAAAAACTGGAGTTGAGTTGGGCTGCTGATGCCAAGCGCCGGCCCGTGCCCGAGGAGTTGACTATCACAACGTTGGACAACCAGGGCAGCGCCAGTTCGTGGTGGAACAACCTGTTAGCCGCGCAGCAGCCCCTCAAGCCGCTCGTGTCCGGCGATGGAAACACCTATCTTTATGCTCTGCCGGCTGCCACGTGCGGGATGGTGATCAGCGTCAGCGGCGCAAAGACCGCCGCCGACTACGACGTGCCGCAGGTGCGGGTGTTGGTGGCGGATGCCTGGAAGAAGATGACGGTCGAGATCGAGTGGGGATTCGACCAGACTACCGCCGGGAAGGATTACGGCGGACGAATCGAAATCTATGACGGCAGGGTGGCCGGGCTGCGCCCGCTCGCGGGCGATCGTCGAACTACAGTGGCGGGCGCGGGGGCATGGCGTTCGGCCGGCAAGGGTGCCGCCCGCCGTGGCATGAAATTCGACCTGCTGTACATGGGTACTTCCCAGTGGCGGAAAGTACAGCCATTCACCAGTCAGAGGGACGACGTGGCGCGGACCATCGTTACCCTGTGGACCAAGGCGGGCAACTTCTCGTTCCTGCCGGCGGACTTGGAGAACGGGCCGATCCTGGCGCCGGAGTATGGCTTCTTGGTCAAAGCCTCCGCGCCGCGCATTCAGGCCAATGCCGAATGGATGCTGCGTCAACGCCGCTTCCTTGCGGACTCGATTCCCGGCGGCGAGCGTCTCTGGTGCAAAGGCCTCCAACCGGCGCACCAGGCGACTCCGGACAGTGGCGGACTGTTCCTGCAATGGTATTGGAGCGAGGCGCTTTATTGCGCCTCGGTGTCGCGTTGGGCGGCGACGCTCGGCGAAATCGATCCCGACCAGGGCACCAAACTCGCGGCCGAGGCGGAGGCCGATCGCAAGGATTTCCTAACAGCAGCGTAGCGCTCCATCGCGCTGTCGTCGGTCGTTCAGGTGCGCGACGGCACATACCACTCCGTGATTCCGTTCGGCTGCTACATGCGCGGACTGGGCACCGGGGCCTGGGGCTGGCAACGGGACGGCGTGGAACGACTTCGACCCTCCCGAGTCACTTGGCTCCGATGGTGCCCCAAGTGAGGAGCGCCGACATGTTGTCGGCTGTCGGCGAGGCGACATTCTGTCGCCTGTTTCGAGCCAGCGGACCACCTTGTCCGCTGGCCGTCAGCGTGCAGAATGCACGCGCTCCTGATTGCGCCCACGTTACTCCTCGTTCCACACCCACAGCGCGTGCCGGGTTCGGGTGCTGGTAAGGAAATCGTGAAGCTGCACGGCATGAAAGACACGGCGATCATCGAGGTAAACTACTGAACACCCCACCCCTCAAATGAAACTCACAACGACACGACACATGAGCAAGCCCGCGCAGTTCGCGGGAATGAAGCATCCGGGAATCCGGTTGACCCTCCTTGGTTTGCTGCTTCCCGCCATCACTCCGCTGCACGGGGCGGAGCAGGCATTGCCCACCGGCCGTGGCGGGGCGATCCTGACAGAGCCAGTTCCGTTAGACGGCAGGGACTGGCTGTTAGCCACCGACCCGAGAAACGAGGGGCGCGAGCAGAAGTGGCCCGACGCGCCGGTTCCTGATGCGAAGCCAACGAAGGTGCCGTGGATCATCCAGGACGCGTTCCCCGGCTACCACGGCGTGGCGTGGTATTGGCACGAGTTCGAAGCGCCGGCCAATCCGCATGCGGGCGGGCGGCATCTGCTGCGGTTCTGGGCGGTGGATTATCTGGCGGAAGTCTGGCTGAACGGTGCCCGCGTCGGCGGGCACGAGGGCGGCGAAACGCCGTTTGTGTTAGACGTGACCGACTCCATCCGCGCCGGCGTGAAGAACCTGCTGGCGGTGCGCGTGCTCAACCCGAGCCACGAGCGGATTGATGGCATCGTGCTCAATGAAACGCCGAAGCAGGCCCGGGTGATTCCTTACAACGCGGGCGCGGCATACAACCACGGCGGCATCACCGGTTCGGTGGAGTTGTTAGCCACCCCGGCGGTGCGGGTGGAGGATCTCTTCGCGCATGCCGACCCGAAGACGGGCACGATCAGGATTCAGGCCAACGTGCGCAATGCGTCTAACAAGAATGCGCGAGGCCGCCTGGAGTTCACCGTTGCGCCGGCGGCGAGCGGCGAGACGCTGCGCGGGGCGGCCCTCGAGCGGGAACTGCCGCCGGGCGACACGCGGGTCGAGGCCGAGGTGAAGCTCGATCAACCGCGCTGGTGGGAACTGAACGATCCGTTTCTCTATCGAGTCACCGCACGCCTAGGCGACGATGAGCGCTCGGTGCGTTGCGGTTTCCGTGACTTCCGCTTCGAGAATGGCTATTTCTGCCTCAATGACCGGCGCATCTTCCTGCGTTCGACACACACCTGCAATCACTTTCCCGTCGGCCTGAAGCTGCCGCCTGATCCCGACATGGCCCGGCGCGATTTGTTAGACCTCAAGGTGATGGGTTTCAACATGATCCGCTTTATATGGGGCGGCGCGGAGCGTTATCAACTCGACCTGTGCGACGAGATCGGGCTGATGGTTTATGAGGAATCGTTCGCATCGTGGCCGATGCAGGACTCGCCGCAACTGGCCGAGCGCTGGGAACGCTCGATCTCCGAGTTGATCCGCCGCGACCGCAATCATCCGAGCGTGGTGATCTGGGGTCTGCTCAACGAGGTCAAGGCCACGCCGCATTTCTGGCTTGCGGCGGACTCGCTGCCGCTGGTCCGCAAGCTCGACCCGACACGCATGGTGTTTCTCAACAGCGGCCGCTATGATGAGACGGGCGGGAGAGATGCGGGTGACGAAGTATTCTCGAAACTCGACCTCTGGCGCAGCCCGGCCGACCGCGAACCGTGGGCTGCGCGCAACCCTTCCGACCAACCGGTCCCCACGCCGTTCGACTTCACCTGGCCACCGCGGCAGGTGGCGTTGCATCCGGGGCCGCAGGGCCAATACAGCGTCGTCCGCTGGACGGCACCGGCCGAGGGTCGCTATCAACTCGCCGCCGGGTTCGACGGCTTGGCCAAGGCCACGACCGACGTGCATGTCCTCCATAACGGCCGGTCGCGGTTTGACGCGCAACTTAACATCGGCGGCAGCCCTAACAAAGCCACACACACGGGCGAATTGGCACTGGCGAAGGATGACACCATTGATTTCGTGGTCGGCTGGGGGAACGGGTACTACGGCAGCGACAGCACGGCGCTGACGGCGACGATCCAATCCGCCGCAGGCCGCGTGTTCGACTTGGCTGCGGAGTTTCCCCGCGGGCAGAATCCCGCCGGGCCATGGTCGTGCGGTTGGCTCGCGCCGGGCGAAAAGCCCAACACGGCCACCTTCACCCGCTATGTGGAATTGAAAGTCAGACTGCGACGTGCGGGCACCCTTGCCAATCCGGGCTCGGTCGAGTGGGAGGATCCCGTGTCCGACGAGCACCGCTACCCGCGCGTGCCGCACACGGCGGGCACGGTTCAGGAGTTGCGCAAGGCGGGCGGAGGCACACCTCTGTTGCCGGGCATCGCAGGCGCGACGGTGAACTCCAAGCGCCCATGCACATTTCTGTCCGAATACGGGATCGGCAGTGCGGTGGACCTCTGGCGCACGACGCGCCACTTCGAGCGGCTCGGCAAGACGGAGGGTGAGGGCGCGCGGTTCTATCGGGACAAGTTGGACCGCTATCTGGCAGACTGGAAACTGTGGAAGCTCGACGAGATCTATCCGCGGCCGGAGGATTTCTTCGCCGAAAGCCAGCGCAAGATGGCCGGCCAGCGCACGCTCGGTCTCAATGCGATTCGCGCCAACCCGAACCTCGTCGGCTACAGCCTGACCGGCATGAACGACCACGTCAGTTGCGGTGAGGGTCTAACCACCACGTTCCGCGAACTGAAACCCGGCACGGTGGACGCGATGTTCGAGGGTCTCGCGCCATTGCGGCTGTGCCTGTTCGCTGAGCCGGTGAACGTCTATCGCGGCACGCGTGTCCGCTGCGAGGCGATGCTGGCCAACGAAGACGCGCTCGCACCCGGCGAGTATCCGGTCAATCTGCTGGTGGTCGGCCCGCAGAACCAGCGCATCTTCGAGCAGACCGTGAATGTGACCGTGAAGAAGGATGACGCCTTCGCCATTCCCGTTTCCGCAGACGACGTGGTTGTGAACGGTCCGTCGGGAAGATACCGGTTCCTGGCTTCGTTCGAGCGGGGGGGTGCGGCGACGGGTGGCGAGACGGAGTTTTTCGTTGCTGACCCGGCGGAGATGCCAGTGGTCAAAACCGAGGTCGTGCTGGCTGGCGAAGACGCCGGGTTGTCGCAGTGGCTCGGCGATCACGGCATTCGTTGCCGGACTCTAACATCCGCCGGCGAGGCGTCGCAGCGCGAGGTGATCCTCGTTTCCAAGACGCCGCCTGCGGTGCCGGCGTTCGAGGAACTGTGGCGGCGGGTGCAGCGCGGAGCGACGGCCATCTTCCTGGTGCCGGAGGTGCTCAAAAATGGCGATCATCCGTTCGGCTGGTTGCCGCTGGCGAACCAGGGATCGGGTACTTACTTGGATATGTGGGGCGGGCTATATTTGAAGGACGAGTGGGCCAAGCGTCACCCTGTTTTTGACGGCCTGCCGAGCGGCGGGCTGATGGATTACACGTTCTACCGCGAGATCATTCCCGGCTTGGTGCTGGCAGGTCAGGATCCGCCCGCCGAAGCCGTGGCTGGCGCGATCAAAGCCTCGCAGGATTACTCGTCAGGTTTGATGCTGGCGGTTTTCCAATCCGGTAGCGGGCGGTTCATCCTGAATACCCTGTTGATCCGCGAGAACCTCGGCACTCATCCCGTGGCCGAGCGGCTGTTGCGCAATCTGTTGAACTATGCAGGCGATGGCAAATAGAACCATTGCGTTGCCCTGGTGATTCCAACGAGCAGCATGTTCTTCCGTCGCGAAAGGCGGGCGACTGCCGGGAAAACAAGTAGCCCAGAATCAGGCAGGCCACGCCGTCGGCGCAGGTGGCGGCGGAGGCCGCATGCACCAACCCGGCGTCCGGGCGTCATTGGCGTGGAGCGAGACCGTCACGCCCTGCCGGGCGATGGGCAGGGCGCGGGCTTGACTCGGCGCATTGCTGCCGGGCGAGGCCCGAGCGCATTTTCCTGCTAGCCGAGATGCCGGAGGACGTCCCGGTGATTCTGGATGCCAAGCGCAGCGACATCGGCGAGACGCCGCAATACTACGCGCAGGGGAAATTCAGCAGGCGAAATGATTGCTAGGAAATTGCTTTGGGAGTGAAGGTCGTTGAAAGAGCCAGCGGTCGGACCGGAGGGCGGGGAACAAGGGGGGTGGCACATGTTAGATCCGGCCCGTGGTGGTCTGCTAGATGGGCTTGATTCCGGTACCTTGGCAGGGACCGGACACCTTGACCGGCCACCCTCAGGGTATGGCAACCGCGATGCGGTAAAAGGCCCGAGGGCGTGAAGGCGGTTTTGCGACCGTGGCAAATGTCAGACCGGCCTCGGCCGTGATCGCGGGACAGGCCTCCACCCACTGCCCGGCAGCCAAGGTCTCCGCTACCTCAACCCGATAGGTCCGCCCCGGGACTGACGACCAACTGAGTCGCACCAGTTCGCCTGCCAGGTTCTCGATTGACTTCAGCGCAAACACCGCGCCGGTATCAAGCGGCGAGGTTCCCGCAATCACTTCCTGCCCATCATTCTGGCCGTCCCCATCGGAATCTGCCAGGGCCGGGTTCGTATGATGGATTTCGGTTTCCACGGTATTGATGAGTCCGTCGTGATCCTGGTCGAACACCTCGAGCGCGGCGTCCTCCACGGCCGCCACGCGGGCCTCATCGAATTGCACCTTGGTCACTGTCAAGCCGACAGGCGGCCCACTGAAACCAAGTTCCAACATGACCCCCTCACCTGAGACCGGGAGCGCGCTGGCTCCGGCAATGCGGGCGCTGCCTGCGACCGGTGAATGAAACGCCACCGTATGATTCGAACCGAGAGCGCCCGCCCGTACCTTGGTCAGCGTCAGTGCGGGGTCATAGGAAACGGACAGGTCCAGCCCGTAGATCGCGGGTTGGGTCGATTTTACCAGCAACCATGCCGTGTTCCGGTTCGGGGTGTTGATTCCGTCATGGATCAAGGCATAGGCCGCAGCCCCTGACTGGAGGACAGGCGACGCGGGCGCGGCCGACGGACTCCAATTGCCCGAAACGTCGCCCAACAACACCGCCGTGAAATCCTGGCCTGTTAGATTGGCGTTGAGCAGGCTGTAGGTCCGTTGCTCCGGCACGAAATCCCAGACCCGGCCGGCCCCGGGGAATGGCACCTGGATCAGGCCAACCGCCTGTTCCAGGATATAGGAAGCATCCATCGCGGAGACGGTCCCGTTGCGGTTGACGTCCGCCGCGCGGGTTTCATCGGCTGATAGGCTGATCAAGCCCGCCGCCTTTTGCAGCACCAACGACGCGTCAAACGCGGTGATCCCGTTCGCCTCGTTGGCCTTGGCCGGGGTCAGCAGATAGCTCCCGGTCGGAATGCTTGTTAGGGCGAAGGCCCCGTCAGAACCGGTGGTCGCCGGAAAGGTGCCGACCCCCGCCAGCGACAACGCCACACCCGGCACCGCAGTGCCGCCATTGAAGTAACGCACATTGCCCGCCAGATCGAAGAAGCCGTTCACCGTGAACAATCCGTCGCTGCGTGCAGCGGTCATCGCGCCGTCGTTGAGCGACACGCTTTCGATCACCAACGGCGTCGAGGTCGGCGGACTGCCTATGACATTGAAACGCAGCACCACCAGGGATCCGCTGCCGCTCACGGCACTCGCATTGGCCAACGACAAAACCGCGCGGCCAGCGGCGCCGAGGTTGGATGCCAGCGCCCAACCGGTGGTGACCGTGCCGACGCGGGCACTGACGACCGACAGCACCGCCGGATTCCAGGTGATCGCCAGATCCATCCCGCGCAGCCCCACCAAGTTAGAAGCCGACACCGCCAGGTCCACCTGGCTGCCGAAGTTGCCAGAGGTGTTAGGCATCGACACCACCACCCCGGTCTCCTCGAAGCGAAACGCGTTCAGCAAGGTGCTCTCCGTGGCGTCGGGATTCACCACCTTGACATCCACCAAGGCCGGGAAATGGGCGGGCGTCACACATGACAATTGGCCCGCGCTGAGCAACTGGATATCGCTGGCCAGCACTCCGCCAAACAACACGGAGATCCCGGGTTCAAACAACATCCCGCTCAAGGTGACCGCAGTGCCACCCGTCGCCGGACCGTGGCTCGGGGTCACCGATGACAGGGTCGGCGCGTTGCTCACCGTCACCTGATGCGGCAATACCGGCGTGCCGCTGAAGGCTTCGCTGATGCCGTCCGTTGCCACCAGATAATACTCCAGGCCCGGGGCCACCACCGCCGAACCGGGAATCGTCACCGACCAGTTGTTTCCTGTTAGGTTGGCTGCGGCCATCGCCGTGTAGTCTCCCGCGCTGCCCAAGGCCCGGTAATGGACCGTGACGGCCGTCACCCGCAGGTTGTCGGTTGCGGTGGCGGTGACCCGCATGCCGCGCGCCGGTGCTGCGGTCGTGACCGGCACATGCGTGATCGTCGGCACAATCGTGTCGATCGCCGCCGCCATCGCCACGTTGGAGAAATCGCTCTCCTGGAAGTCCGTGCTCAATACGCTGAACTTGTAATACATCGGCACTGCCGGGGCGACGGCGAGATCGGTATAATTCTCGGATCCCGGCGGAATCACGGTGGCGTTCAGTTTCTCCCAGGGACCGGTGGCGCTGGTGGCCCGATAGAGGTTGTAGCCCGCCAGCAAATCGAAATCGTCCTGCTGCCATTGCAGGTGAATCGCCCCTTCCTGGCCGTTGGCTTGTAGCGTCATGGCCGCCACTTCCATCGAGCGTACCTCGAAGCGGAAGCGCCCGATGTCATAGCCGGAGACCAACCACGGATCATCGGCGGCAACCGCATCCGAGATGCGCATTAGGTGATAGCCGTCGCCGCTCATCGGCGTGATCCACGCCGAGCCCTGCCAGGTCCGCGGGTTCAGCCAACCGCTGGCAATCGGTTGGAAATCCCCATCCCGCGCCGTGACCTGGAAGTCGGTGTAAGGCGAACTCGGCCCAAAGGTCACAAACGGCTCGACCGTCACGTCCATGTCCCGGTTGAAGGTCACGGTGAAATCGGCGCGTTCGGTCCCCAACTTCGGCACTGATTCCGCCGGGACACCGTTGATGAGCACCTGCTCGACGAAGGGATAGGTGGTGGTGTAGCCGTGCGCTGGGGCTGGCTTGTAATCGACACGCGGACTGCCGAAGTTGTCGTAGTAATCCACGATCATGTGGTCGATCAAGGTCGTGGAAGTGGTGCCCCAGTAGTTGAAGTTCATTGCGGAATAGTTGCCGCTTTGCCCCCGGACGCGCATCCAGGTGTTGACATTCGGATCCCAATACTTGCTCAGAAATGCGTTGTTGATGATATCACCCCGCATGCGCGGGCGTACAAAATTAAGCACATTGCCGTTGGCAACCTCGGCGTTGAGTTGTGCCGCCGTCCAAGTGCCTGGGAGTTTTAGGATGAACGCTGGGCCTCCAGAGTAATAAGCATTAATTCGATAAGCGCTTACAACCCCGGTAAGGTTTTGCCATAGTCCAAGCAAAGACTCCGGCGGCGGCCAACCGAGGCCCCACTGATTTGCCAATGTCACCACAGAAATGTTGTTCAAAGCCGCGGCGACTGGAAAACCAGGTTTCCAATTCACGTAAGTCAACGGTGTTTCGTCCAGCCAGTGGAATTCACCTGGACTGCCTTCATCAGTCAAGCCAATACAATAGACTTGTACTCCAGGCATGGTTGACTCGAAAAGGTAGCTTTGAAGAAAGGTTTGTTCCTCTTGGTTGGCAATGCTGGTGATGTGGCCGCCGAAGTATTGCGCAATCATCTCCGCTTGCTGCATTTGATTGCTGTATTCAGCCGGTAACGTCACATAAGTAAACCCATTCTGCGTCACGGCATGCCCCATGCCAACCTTGTCGCCAGAAGGGTCTGTATGATATTGGCTACAGAACGGGGGGATTCCACCAAAGAAAGCCGTTTCGATGCCCGCAGGCGAGATAATGCTCATCGGGCGGTTGTTTTCATTGTCCTGTAGAAACGTGCAATTCGAGATGCGGGGGATACTACCGCCTGGACCAACAGGATTCATCCATAACGAGTCAAACAGGCAGCACTCGAACAATGAAGCCCATATTCCGCCCCCTCGCAGCCTGTGGAAAACACTGTTCTTAATCTGCTCGGCACCAACGGCAGCCCCACCCCCAAAATCCGCATCGAAGTAGCAGTGATCGATGACACGGAAGCCGTCGAGGCCTGCGGCCCGGACCCTGGCGTATGACATATCTGCAGTTCCGCCTTGGACGCCAATACCCACGCCTTGTCCACCGACCAGATAGGACGGAAACATCGCCACCGGTTGCTCGCAGGTGCCTTCGATGCACAGGTTGCCGCGCACGATCATGCTGCCCGTTTGTGGTCCGGGATTGTAAGGGTCGTCGCTGATGGCACCCCACTGGATCTGGGTGCCCGGCATGACCGTTAGAGTCGCGCCCGGTTCGATCAGGACAGGACCGCCGACGATCCAGTACTCATCCGCCGTGAGTACCATGTCGGAGCTGATCACGGTAGGCAGATTCTTGCCGCGCTGGACAGTGAAATTGAAGCGATTCACCCGCGTAAATGGAGTGGTATTGCCTGGATCCCATCCATCCAGAAAGGTGAAGGTGATCTCAAACGGTATGACGTGGTCATTGGGACAGTCGCTGGAAACTTGGAAGACAAATGGACGTTCCACTCCGGTGATGACCCCGCTCGCGTTGTAGATGAAGCCGTTGTCGGTCGTATTGAACGGCCCGATGTTGCCGAAATTGACGGTATCGGTCATGTAACTGACGTAAGGATCATCAAACACGGCTCCCTGGGCGCGTGCCCGCAGCGTAGCCACCACATTCTTGGCCTCGCCGGACCGGTTGATCGCCTCGATCGCCAGATGAATGGTTTCGCCGGAGTCAACCCGTCCGTCGGCATCATTGCGCGAGTTGATGGCCTTGTCATCGAACAGCCATGTGTCTAGCAACACCACCCCCGGCTGCGGTAGCTCCGTGACAGCTTTGTAGGCATCCACGACCGGGCTCCCACTGTTCGTCAATCCACCCATCAGGAAGCGTGAGGAATAGATGTCGCGCTGCCACCAGTAGGACCGCATCAGGGCGGCAAGCCCTGAAACGATGGGCGCGGCCATGGACGTGCCACTCCAAGCAGCATATTGGTTGCCCGGCAGCGTGCTGAGAATGCCCTCGCCAGGCGCAGCCAAGTCATACCCATAGTTAGAGAACCAAGTCTTTTTGCCCAGAGGGTCGGATGCCATGACGCCATGCACGAACGGCAACGCCGCCGGATAGCACGGATTTGTCCCCGCATTCAGGTTGTCGTTGCCGGCTGCCGCCACCAGCACGGCCTGATGCAACGCCATGGCCAACGTATCCTCCACGATTTGGGATCGTTGGTAGCCGCCGAAACTCATGTTGATGACTTCGGCCCCATTGTCCACGGCGTAGAGCACGGCCTCGGAGATGTCAGTGGTGGTGAGGGCACCCGAGTATTGAGCCGCGCGGATCGGCATGATCTGCACGTTAAACGCCAAACCGACGCCACCTTTCAGGTTGAAGGCAGTGGCCGCAATAATACCGGCCACATGGGTTCCGTGGCCATGCAGGTCGATCGGGTCGCCGGAATGGCTGCGGGAATCAGAGGTGACGCTACAACCGTGGATGTCGTCGATGAAACCGTTGGCGTCGTCATCGATGCCGTTGCCGGGGATCTCTCGTGTGTTCGTCCAGATATTGCCGACGAGTTCCTCGTGGTTGTAATCCACACCCGTGTCAATCACAGCTACCAGCGTGTCCCGTCTTCCACCCACGGGAGTTCCTTGCACTTTGAGATAATTCCAGGCAGCCTGGGACTTGACGGCGGTGTGGTGCCACTGTTGCGGCATCATCGGATCGGTCGTGCCATCCGGCAGCCCGGTGATCGGCGGGTCGATGTCGCTCAACCTGTATTGATAGACCGGTTCGGCGGACTCCACGCCGGGGTTGGCCTTGAAATCGGCGAGCGCCTTTGCCACATCGGCGCCGGCGGGCAGTTGCAGGCGGCACCAGCGGAACAGGGCCTCGCGTTTCGCCGTCTGTGAAGCCGGGTCCGCGAGGGCGGCTGCGACCTCCGCTGGCGGGAGCTGCTTGGCGCGGCCGAAGACGGGGAGCACCGAAGTAACTGCGTGCTTGGTCAGGAGGGCGGACAGTTCGGTTGCCGCAGGCAGGCCATGGCCGGCTGCTTTTGCCGCACTGTCGGCTTGCTGCCACTGGTTGGCGGCAGCGGAACCTTTCCGGAGCTTGAGCAGAATCTCCACTGGTGCTGCCTCAGCCGCCAAGTCGGGTGCCAGGGCTTGGGCCGCCACGGTGCCTGGCTGCAGTTGCCCACCCGCAGCGGGCGGGGGCTTGCCTGGTTGGGCCGCCCATTGCGCGAGCGCATCACCGCCTCCGGCCGGGGTCTCCGGATTGCCAACCGAGGTTCCTGCGACCACCGATTCCGCTCCAACGCATGCGGCCAGAGCGACCAAACCAACACCACAGACGGCAGATTTCAGCTTATTCATGATTGCTAGGGAATTGCTTTTCGGGGTTGGTGTGCATGAGGGGGCCAATGAGAGGTTCGGAGAGCGGGAGCAAAGGGGTTGCGGGATTTTGCAGGGGAATGAAGGGTTTAGACAGAAACATGGTGGGTCTCCTCAAGCGCGAAAATAGCCATCTGGCCCGCTTTGCCAAGGAATTTCGTTGGGAATTCGGCGGCGATTTGGCCACGTCTCCAACCCCGCTTCCAATCGGTCTGCTTCCAGCCCTCGGAACATCTGGAGGTTCCTAGTGTGATCCTGGTGTGATCTGAGGGTTCCTGGTGTGATCAAAATATTGCTTGAGCCTTGTTGGGGAACGCTGATTTTCCGGCATCTTCCGGCAAACTCCGTCCGCGTCACATGCTCAATCAGACCCAATCAGGCTGCATGACTTGCCGCTTGGCCTTGATTCCGTCGGAAGATCCCCAACACCGGCCGGACTCCGTCATGCCGCCGCACCTGCGGAGCCGCGCCTCTGGTAAACCACCCTCGCAAGTCGCTGCGGGCGCGGCCAGCGCCCTGACCGATCCCCTGGCTCCAGTCACGCGCACTCCATAAGTCCCGGTTCACCGCTGGTGCGGCTCCTCGCCTCCTCCTCGCGCCATCCTTCCGGCCTGCACCGCAACGATCCCGACACGCCGTCTGAAATGCCCTCATCCATCCGCCTCCAGGTGCGGAACATTTCGTTCTCCGGCAGCCCCAGGAAGAACTGGCGCTGACAAATCCTGTGGATGCAATGGTAGCTGGCAGGCGGCCTTCCCAATCCTCCGCCCCGGCGGGCAGGCGCTGGCCTGGAACCAGAACACCGGGGCGTCTCATTCCCAAGCCCACCCCACCCACGGAGCAGCGCAAGCAATGGTTTCGCGATTGCACCAGTCCCCATAGCGTCGAGTTGAGCTTGAGAATGCGCACCGCGCCGGCAAGCTCAGTTCAGCAATCAAAAATCATCAATCATAAATCGTAAATCAATCCGGCGCGCGGGGAAGTTCAAAAACTTGGCCTAACATTCACAAATCCAACTTTTCAAGGACTCTAGGGCTACAAAGCCTGAGCGGCATCGTCTATTCGATCACCGAGATTCCCGGATTGCCGAACTCGCCGGCGGGGCCCCGCTCCAAACACCGGTGCCCGCCGACGTGGAGGCCCTCGTGATGGAACGTCTCCAGCCAATCCTGCGTCGGCTGGCCACACTCGAACAGGCACCCGCCGAGGAACCGGCCCCCATCCCCCGCTTCGATCCACTGGCCGCGCTGCCGGAACCCGCCGCCGAACCGGACTGGAATCTGGTGAAACGCCACTACCGCCGCTATGGCAACCCGGAGGCGACCGCCGCCAAATACGGTATCGGGATCCGCGAACTCAAAGCCCGCGCGAGAGGATGACTAGCCGCAAAAGAACGCAAGGAACGCATAGATAATCCAGGAATGAGAACCGCGGATTACGCGGATTTCGCGGATTTTTTGAGGGTTACGCAAGAAATTTGATTTACCCGAAAGATGAGTTATATGGTTTTCATATCCATTTCTCTATCCGTGTAATCCGCGTAATCCGCGGTTTTCAAAATTCCGTTCCAGGATAATAATCGTGAATGAACTTGACCGCTGTTCAAAGGATGCCCAGGACATGCTCCTCACCTGCCTCGACCGCATGAGGCCGGGACACGCCTTCCTCGGCACCACCAACCTCGACCTGTCCAGCCTAACGGAACGGTTCCAGACCCGCTTCCAATCGGTCCGCCTCCAGCCATCGGACAACGAGGTTCTCGCGGCATTCCTAGCCCAGGCGCTGGGGCGCTCCCATCACCATCACCCGCCAGATCGCCGAAGGGGCCAAGGGCAATGTCAGGGCCGCGATGGCCGATTTGGAGATGTGGATGGGGTGATCGGCTGGAACGTCTTTTCCACCGGAAATAGGGAAATTGCTTTTCACGGTTGGTGCGCATGAGGGGCTAAAGCGGGGTTCGGAGACCGGGAGAAAGGGGGGTGTGTCCTGCTTGAGAGCAACAAATGAACAGGCGCATTCTCGTTAAGGAAGTGCATCGACCTCAACACAGGCAAATGTGCGCGACTGCGAGGCCATTCCTTCTGCTTGGGGCAATCCGTGCGAGGCTTCGCGGAGAAGCACGGACTTTGCATGTCACGAATGAACTCTTGAAACTCATTAACTTGCCACACCATTATCTATCGCGGGTGGCTGCTGGAGCGGACCCACGAGCTTGCCCAGATCACACTGGCTGAACCAATTGATTAAGAACTGAATCTTACGCTTTATTACACGGTGACAGTTTCATCCTGCCGTGGTCACTCTCGGATGACACTGCTACCGTTTATAGGGCATCCTGGAGCGATTACGGGGGTGTTTTGAAAGGGCATAAACTTTGCACCAGCAAAATCTCAAGGCTCGTGAATTGCGACTCAATCTGTTCCCGGGGCTGGATTCTTGAGCGGATGTGGTGACTGCACATGAGACACCTGCTCTGTGGATTGATTAAAACTGAATCTCACGGTTCATTCAGGTCACGCAACATTGTGTCGGACGAAAAGTACAATCGCCTATTCTGGGATGAATCCTTCCGGGCCAATCCACCCTTTGCCGAGGTGCTGCTCATCCTCAAGGCCAGGATTGACGCTGTAAGTTAAAACCAGCTCATTCTCGAAGGGGAGGAACCGATGCCGTCCGTAGTAAACATCCCAAGCTGGTTGCACATAATCTGGAACAAACGTTTCACCAACCAGCCATCCCTTTCCAAGACACACCGACGACAGAAATTCCCAGTCATAGTGATTGTATACCAACTGATATGTAGTACGCCAAATTTCAGCCTCTCCCCAATAAATGTAACCTGACGGTTGGGTTAGGTCGGTAATAAACCCATCCTGAATAATCCATCCCTTACATCGGGGAATATCGTATCGTGGTGCGTTAGGCCCAGCGTCCTCGTAGGCATACATACGCTCCCAACTGGACTCTTGATATTCGTACATCAACCAATAAATCATCCGTGGGGGCTGTGTTAAGTCAGGAACAAACCCATCCTCTGTAATCCATCCCTTGCATCGGTAAATAGCGCGATCCAGGGGCGAGATATCCTGGTAGCTGTAAACACGTTCGATCACACCCGGGTAGGTCATAAACAATCCCCAGCTGATATTACGCGAAGGCTGGCTCATGTCGGTAATGAAGCCGTCGGACGTTAGCCACCCTTTCGTGCGATAAAGTGTCCGCTCAAGTGGGTGGTCGTCGTGCAGATATACTCTTCTGTGATGAATGCCCCCATCTACGGTGTAGAGGCCGTAGTAAATATCCTGGGAGGGATGCGACGTGTCGGGCAGGAATCGCCCCGCCACAATCCAGCCTTCGCCAAAGATCACCCCACCGTCCAGCGGTTCGTAGCTGTAATCAGTACTATAAGAGCCAATCTTGGCATAAACCAATCGCGACCCTGTGTGAGGAGTCGCATCGGTCCAGTTGGTTGCAGTGGCTGAATCAACCATTGTGCCATGTCCCAAACCCTCCCCCCGCACGACCTGCGTCCCCTTAAGAACGATCATGCCCCAGGCGTCACGGTAGCAGTAGTCTCGGATCATGCTGCTGCGCAACTGGGTAAGCCTGCTTACCAAGGCGGAAACCCAAGGGTATGGCAATCTTTTGCAGCTCTCAAAGTCGTTTACGCCCGCCTCGTCCGCTACGGCTATGAGGAGGACGGAATCGTCAGGAATGCTGTCCAGGTAACTCTCGAGCTCCGCGTGCTGCGTGCCTTGATTTCTGGAGGCCCAGGTATCAAAGGTTCTTTTCTCCGTCAAATCATCGCGTAAAATACCCGGACGCACAACGAGGGTGTTGAAACCGCGTCCTTCTCCAGACGAAGGAATGGCACAGTACTCAACTTTTGGATTGCGAGCCGCACCGACGCTCAGACAGCAGAGTCCGGTCGGCCCTCCTTTTGACGTGATGCGGTATGGCAGGTTCGTGACGTCATAAACGTCAATTGTAATGGTTGGCGAATCAGCGATCGCCCCCGTTTGGCTGTATGCCCGTGCCTTTAATTGATGGGTGCCTTTCGTGGCGTTGGTCCAAATTATACCGAAGGGATACGTGTTGTCGGTGCCAATAGATGAGCGATTGACGAAGAATTCCACTTGGGCGACTTGCCCAGTGTTTCCTGTTACATCGGCGGCAATGCTGACTGGGCTGGGAAGCAGATAGGCCTGGCACGAAACTGGATGTTCGATCGTTATGGCGGGTTTGAACGGATTGCCTACCGCGGTGACCGTGACGTCCTTTGAGACACTCAATTTGTTGTCCGAGACGGTCAACCGTAGAATATACGTTCCCGCAGCGGAAAACAAAGCGGTTGTCTCTATCGCCCGGGCGTCGCCGAAAGTAACCGAACCCTCTCCGCGCAGAATGTTCCACGCAACGGTCAGAGGACCGTTGGCCAGCTCTTGATTCGTAACCGTGCCTGACAGCTCAGCCTGGGCTGGAAGCGTCACTGTCAAATCCGGTCCTGCGGACACACTCCAGAGCAGGCCTGGGTCCGCCGTTTCTCTGACCCTGTAAAACCCGCTTTGCTTCATCACTGCTAGGTCAATGAAGTAATTATGGGACTGGGAGCCAGGTGGGTTGGCGTAGCGGATCACCCATGGATCAGAATCCGAAGAGAGTTTCTCTCGAAACTCCAACAACTGCCACACCTGCGTTCCAGCGCTCCATTCAATTTTCATGCCACCAAAGGAGGGCTTGATGCCGAGGATTTGGAGATCGGAATCCGAGGCCAGAATGCTGGGTACGGCCAGGAGAAGACCATAGGTCAAGCTTAGGACCTTTAGAGGCGACAGGATCAGGAAGGGTCTATGAGTATTCACAATTTTTAGGAAAATGCTTTTCACGGTTGGTGTGCATGACAGGCTGAAGAGCGGTCCGGAGACCGGGAGAAAAGGGGGTTATAATTGTCCATCTCATTTCTTAATCACCTTCATAACTAATTAAGAAAGGAATTCTATAAAGCTTGTTAAACCCCCTTCTTTCATAGCTGTGAATTTCGAATTGAATTATAACCCTTCCAATAATCTTGTCTTTTCCATAGAAAGTCTTTCCAAACAATCGGGTCCAGTCGGAAAATCATATTTTACTTCATCTGATGCAAATGTAGTTTCCAATTCATTAACCCTCATCCATTCTGATTTGTCCCTAACTATACCTATTTCACCTTGTAATGCTCCTCTTTGTAACATGTATGTTCCATTAGAATAACTTTCTGAGACACAAGTTACTTTATCGAATGAAACTTTGTTATTCATCATCAATTCTCTTGCAAATGGAAGAAAATGATTTCCTGATAGATGATACGTAGCTTCATAAATAAGCCTATTTTCCGTTACTGTTTCATCATATTTGTATGGACTTGTTGAGAATTCTCTATCTTTGTATTCAATTACGCTATAAACTGACACACCAATAGCAAAATGCTCGCCATAACTATCTTTAATTTCCAATGTCTTTCTTGTAGAAAGATAGGTTTTCCCATTAATACCAGGGGTATTTGCTGGAGATTCATCGGATTTTATAGTTTTTGGATTTCTAATACTCTTGATTAATAGAACTATATCTGCAGGAATTGGATCCATAAATTAAATTATTGCTGGGAAATTGCTTTTCACGGTTGGTTCGAATGAGGGGCTAAGGAGCCGTTCGGAGAGCGGGAGCAAAGAAGTTGCTGGGAAAGGAGGGTCGGAGACATGAAAACCGTCACCTCCACGGCATATCGAAGGCGGACGGTCCGACTTGATCGGTGTGGACATGTTATGGATTTGGCACGCATCACAAATGCGAGAATGCAGTTTTCCCCCGCCCCGGCAAGAAAAATCTTCCATCTCCTGCAAAATTTTGCGGCCAGCCGATGATTTTGCCATGAAACGCTCGTCATCACCACCCATTCCCTAACCGCCCGTCCCCTGCCGCACAACCTGCCCGAGCTTGCCGGACTTCCTCTCATCCTGCCACTGGCCAATTGACGCAGGTTCCGGCACGAAGCGGCCAACTGATGATCGAAAATCTTCTGAGTTCTAACAGAAATGGCGACAAACGGGCGTTTGAATGCTGTCGTAAGTCGGTGATAATCCATAGGAAAGCTATTCAAAGTGGCGACAAAGTCCTCGGGTCTCCCCACCCCCATCCAAATCATGTGAAAGGTGTTTTTTCAGCTTTACACTTCTTTCACGTCGAGACCTGCTAGAAAACGGGCGATTTCCGAGGGGGTGATCCGTGCCGCATCGCTACAGCCATAAGGGCTAGAGGCGTTTCAGGCACGTCGGCCGGATGGGGTTTTGGCGATCTAACAGAGGTGCAAGGTTAGTAAAGCAACCCCCCGAAAAGTATAAAGCGGCGGCGGTTTTTCGGGCGGGGTATCCGCGGGCTGCGGTGGTCAGGAATCAGGCCCGTCCGGGAGGAATATCCGTGGGGTCCAGCCAAGCGCCATCCGTACGCCGATAAGGGATAGAGGATTGCCGATAGAGGATAGTGGATAGTGGATAGAAGATGAAGAGAGCGCTCGTTGATCCGCTATCCCAAGACGTGGCGGCTGCCAGCATGTCCATGACCGAGTGGTTTCGGCCCGTTCCCACGTTCAGGACCACGGCGCCGGGGCCCCGCCACCGGAGGGCCAGTTCAACCGCCCGGGCCACGTCGGCAACGTGGGTGAGGTCGCGGCGCTGGCTGCCGTCGCCGTTGATGATGACCGGATGGCCCGCCTCAATCCGGCGGCGGAACGCTTCCAGGGCAAGATCGGGCCGTTGCCCCGGCCCCCAGCCTACGGCGATTGTGGATAGCGGATAGCGGATAGCGGATAGTGGATAGTGGATAGTGGATAGTGGATAGTGGATTGTAGATTGCAGATGAAGAGAG
>JAPLUI010000583.1 GCA_026397725.1 Verrucomicrobiota bacterium
CGCTGGGAATGGATGCACCTGAGACATCAAGGCTGCCTTTGCGCCGCACGCACACGCGGCCATCCCAGTTGCGGATGCCGATCACCATTTGATCATACTGCATGTCCACAATGGAGTCCCAATCCCAAGTGTGATCATCGGAGGTGGGGCGGATCGGCCGCACCGCGACGACGATCGAGCCGCCGTTCATGGCATAGGGAGCCGGACACAGGGATGAAGCATTGTAGCGATCCCCTGAAGTCATGTGATTGGTTTCCCACTGCTGGCCGTTGATGGTCGTGGTGGTGGGGGAGCCGCCACGTGCCAGCGAGCTGCCCACAGGATAGGCGCATGCCCAGTTACCGGTGCCCAGATCACTGCTTCTCAAGGCGAAAATCAGGTCGGTGTCATTGGCCGGGTCGGCAGCCAGCGTGAAGTCATTGCCGTCATTGGCGCCCGCTACCGCGATGAATGCAGCCGGAGAGGTGGCAACCATTTTGCCGACCGGCAGGCTTGACGCTGTCAAGGTGTATTCAACACCCGGAGAGGCCCCCGTGATTTCATAGGTGCCGCCGGCAAGGGTCGTGCCGGTTAGTGCGCCGGGATTGGCGGTTACCACAACATTTTGGACCCCGGTGCCACCATCGGTCACAGTACCGCGGATTGTCGCAGCATCCTTCAGCGTGAAGTCCTGGCCGGCATTTTCGCCCGGTACCGCAAGGAAGGCGGCCGGAGCCGTATCGACCAATTTGCCAATTGGCAGGTTCGATGCGGTCAAGGTGTAGGTTGTGCCCGAAGTGGCACCGGTGATGGTATAAGTGCCATTGAAAGCGGTGGTGCCTGTTAGGCCCTCGGGAGACGTGGTGACAATCACGCCTTCGCCACCATCCACGACCGTGCCGCTGATGGTGGCAGGAGCAGGAGGCGGGGCAATCTCGATGCCGAACTTGGTGCCGAGGGCGCCTTCCAATTCGTTGCGCTTGGTTGCGCTGATCGCCGTCTTGTAGAGATAGACGTCGCCGACATTGCCGTTCCAAACGCTCCAGGCATCCGGGTCGTTGCGCCCGATATCGAAGTTGTGTCCATAGGAAAAATTACCAGTTCCACCGTCCGTGATCTGGGTATATGGGCTACCGGCACCAGCGATCGTGGTGCCCACGCCATTCACATAAACCATGATGCTGGAGTCCGCCCCAATGACCGCACTGACCACAGACAACTGTCCGTCCGGAATCTCGGGACCGGTATGCCAAACGTTGTTAATCATCACTTGGACGCGCCCGGTCACGTTATGAACGGTGACGTTCAGAGAATTGTAGTAGCAGTTGAGGATCGCACTCCAATCGCCAGTCGTGGCACTACGAACGGGTTGGACCACCGCAACCACGGTGGCGCCGGCGCAGGGAATGGTCTGGCTGCCGAAATTGGCGCGATAACCTTGTTCGGTGCCGTAACGGAAAGTTACCATCTGCTGGCTGTTCACCGTCGTGAGCCCGGGAGCAAAGGAGATTTTGCCAAACGAACTGGTCCCAGGGAAAGCGCAAGGCCAAGTGCCTCCGGCGATGGCGATCGCGCTGCTCTTCGCGGAGAAGACGAGGTCCGCATCGTATTCCGGGTTGGTAACCAGGACGACATCCTTGCCGCCGATCGGGGTGGCATCGGGCGCGGAGAAGGGCGCAGGCACGGATCCCAGCAGGTGGGTCACCGGTATGCTGCTGGCCGACATCGTCACCAGCAGGGTGGTCGGAACCTCCAGGGAGTAAGTGCCATCCACGACACTGCTTGGAGTGGATACGCTGCCTCCCGCGTAAGAGGCAGTGACCACCACGCCGCCAATGCCGGTAACGCCGTCGTGCACCGTGCCGGAAACCGTGCACAAGAGCAGCTTGGTCAGGGTCAGATCTTGCGTGATGCTGGCGTCACTGACTGCGATGGGTGAGGATTCCACCGGGGTATACGTGTTCTTGCTGGCGGCGATGGTCCAAGTGCCGGGCAGGACTGTGAACGAATAGGCTCCCCCGCTGGGGACGGTCACGCTGTCAAACACGGTGGCACCCTGCTTCAGTTGAACGTGAGCGCCGGCCGCATCCGCAGCATCACTGCAACTGATGGTGCCGCTGATGGTGTAGGTGTTGGCCACGAAGGCGGGGGCGAAGACGACGGCCGCCATCCCGTATCTGCCGTCGTTTGAACTGGGCGCGGTGACACTGAGGTCGTAGGTGCCCGCAGCCAAGGCCTCAACATAGCCGGCCCCGCTATGGACAAATGGGTTGCCTCCGGGGATGACTCCGTAGGTGACCTGGGTTCCCGTCCGGACGCCGGCGTTCGCAGAATAGATGAAGGTTTGGGGAGTTTCATCCGGAACGCCGCGCAGGCATAAATTCTCCACCGCGAGACAACCGGCACTGGGAATGACAATGCCGGACGCCGCCGCTGTGAAAGGCGTTCCCAATCCTGCGACGTTGGCTCCTCCCGTAACGACCGCTGCCGTCGTGTCCACGTCGCTCAGAGTCATCCAACTGATCACCAACTGACAGCGCAGAAGGTCATCCGAAGTGATGGTTCCCACCAAATTGGCGGTTCCCGCCGGCGGGTTGTGCAGATAATAGATCGACGACCCGACCTGGGTGCCGCCCGGGCTCCCGAAGTTCACGGCTTTGGTGAGTGGCAAGTCGTTGTAGGTGAACGTCCAATTGTCAGTGAGGGTCGTGCCGCCGTTGGCACGCCAGCCGACCATCACGACCAGCGTGCTGTCGCTCGCCGGCGTGGTGACGGTGATCGAATCCGTGGTGGTGTGGGTGCCGGTAACGCCACTGAAGTCGTAACTGCTCGCCGCGGTGGCTTTATCAACCACGGCAACGGCGGTGGGGGTGGGGCTGAAGACGACGGCCGCCATCCCGTATCTGCCGTCGTTTGAACTGGGCGCGGTGACACTGAGGTCGTAGGTGCCCGCAGTCAGGCCCGAAACATAGCCGGCGCCGCTATGGACAAATGGGTTGCCTCCGGGGATGACTCCGTAGGTGACCTGGGTTCCCGTCCGGGCACCGGAGTTCGCAGAGTAGGTGAAGGTTTGGGGAGTTTCATCCGGAACGCCGCGCAGGCATAAATTCTCCACCGCGAAACAATCGGCTTTGGGAATGACAATGCCGGACGCCACCGCAGTGAAGGGCGTTCCCAATCCTGCGGCGTTGGCTCCTCCCGTAACGACCGCAGCCGTCGTGTCCACGCCGCCCAGAGTCATCCAACTGATCACCGCCTGACAGCGCAGAAGGTCATCCGAAGTGATGGTTCCCACCAAATTGGCGGTTCCCGCCGGCGGGTTGTGCAGATAATAGATCGACGAACCGACCTGGGTGCCGCCCGGGCTCCCGAAGTTCACGGCTTTGGTGAGTGGCAAGTCGTTGTAGGTGAACGTCCAATTGTCAGTGAGGGTCGTGCCGCCGTTGGCGCGCCAACCGACCATCACGACCAGCGTGCTGTGGCTCGCCGGTGTGGTGACGGTGATCGAATCCGTGGTGGTGTGGGTGCCGGTAACGCCACTGAAGTCGTAACTGCTCGCCGCAGTGGCTTTATCAACGGGCACAATGGCTGCCGAGGCAGTATTGACAAACAGTCCGCTGCCGAGCAGCAGCAAGGACAGCACGGCGGATTTTGCGGCGAGGCGGTGAGGCCAGAGCCGGGATCGGTTGGAGTCGGGTGTGGTTGTTTTCATGGTTGTTTGGATTCAGTTGCTTGGTGGTTATCGATGACTGGGGGTGGTTGATGGATGCAATGCTTGGTGGGTGGGTTGGCGATGGAACGGATGGTGGTGGGGGTTGGGATTCGGGTTGGCAGCGCCGTTGCGGAAACACGGAACGGAAACGCGACCGTGCGTGGAAACTAGCCGCGTTTCCTTGGGCAGTGCAATGACCATTTTGCGAAATCACTGTCTATTTTGCGAAATTCCCGGAGTGCGGCAGCCTGCTGCCGCTGTGGCTTCCGCAGCCTGCTGCGGAGGGTCTTGTTGGGGCGGGATGGTGCGCGAAACGCGATCCGCCCTCGCCAGCAGGCTGGTGAGCCTGCAGCCTCCGCAGCCTGCTGCGGAGGGTCTTTTTGGGGTGCAGGATGGTGAACGAGCGGGCGATCTGCCCTCGCCAGCAGGCTGGCGAGGCAACCGCGGCAGCAGGCTGCCGCGGAGGGCCTTTTTGGAGCGGGATGGTGCGCGAAACGCAGTCCTCCCTCGCCAGCAGGCTGGCGAGTCCACAGCGGCAGCGGGCTGCCGCAGTCCCAGTCCCAGTCCCAGTCTGGGGTGTTCAAAACTCCGGAAAAACCGGGACCATGTCTCCCTCGGAAGCCAAGGTGCAATTTCCATGCCAATGCGAATGTATTTGCAGTGCGGATTGATGGCTTGAGAATCTGATGGACTATTTCCGGTCCGGGCACATCCGGTGGTTGAAACCCTGTGCTCCTTCATCATGGGTTA
>JAPLUI010000199.1 GCA_026397725.1 Verrucomicrobiota bacterium
CCATCCCGAGGAGGAACTGGCGCTGACAAATCCTGCTGATGCAATGGTAGCGGGCCGGGCGGCCTTCCCAATCCTCCGCCCCGACGGGCTTGCGCTGGCCTGAAATCAGTAACCTCGGGCGTCTCATGCCCAAAGCCTACCACACCTCCGGGAAATGGCGAGAGGAATCCCTGCAATGGCACCTGTCCCCATTACCATACCATGAAGTTACCATGAAGTAGCGGCACCGATCTTCCAGGAAGTCCTCAAGCACCAGTGACATGACCCAATAAGGCGGTGGCGAGCCGGCCTGGTGCCAATCGCAGGTCAGGGGTCGGTTGCGGCGGCCTGTTGTTTGAAGAGTTCGCGCAGTTCGTCGGCGGCTGGCTGGCTGGTCAGATTCTGGAGATGGCTGAAGGAGGTCTTGTTGAGAAACTCGCGGCCACGCTCGGCGCTGGAGAACAAATCGATTTCGATGAGGATTTTCGGCCCGTCGGGGGTGCTGACAAGCGGATAGAGCGGGTGGCTGGGTTTGTCGCCGATGTTGGCGCGGACGGTCACGGCCGCCCAGGTGTTGCCGCGGGCGACGGCGATGATGGTGGCGGCGGTTTTGGCTTTGCGGGCACCGTTGATTTCGTAGCCGAGGTTGCGCAGCACGCGGGCCGGGCTTTTCTCCGGGTCCAGCCAGGCGGTGAGTGCCAGCGCCTCCGCGACCTGGCCGGCACGGATGGCGGTGAGCCAGGCCGCGACGAGGGCGCGGGCTGCTTCCTCAGTCGGAGCCTGGCCCGCCGCGAGAGCGGCGACGCGAGTGCTGTTAGAAAGGATGGTTTTCCGCCATTTGTCGCGCCAGCGTGAGGCCTCGCCAGCGGCCCAGGTTTTGGCGGCAAGCCGGTTGCCTGCGGCGCTGTCGTCGGGTTGCAAGCCGGCGAGCAAGTGCCACCCGGCGCCCTGGTTCTCGAAAAAGAACACGTTCACATCCATCCGGTCCGGTTCGCGTACCGAGAAGTATTGGAAACTGGCGGCCGCCACGGATTCGGTCTCGAAAACCCCGAGTGGCAGCGGGTGGCGGACACAGGTGGGATCATGCAAGGCACCCCAGGCCCCGGCGGCCCGCGAGCAGCCGAGACGGGCGGTTTTGTGGTCGCCTCCAAGATCGAGCATCGCCAGCAGGGGCTCCAGCGTCGCTGCGTGCAGGGCGGTTGCCAGGGCCTTGGTGGCGGCTGGCAGCGTCGGCTGTGGCACCATGGGGAGTTGCTCCCTCAGGATTGACGGATAGAGGGCGAGCACTTCGGCGTCGAGATCATCGGCAGGGTTCGCGCGGGCCTGCTCGTCGGGAGTTAGGAAAAACGGTGCCGGGGGATCGACCTGCCACAGGCCGTCGGCGCTTTTTGACAGGCTCAATTGGACGAGTTCCAACGGTGGCTGCAAGGGATTGCCAGGGGCTCCGGTCGGATCAAGGCAGACGATGTCAAGCGCTGCGGTTTTGGGGCCGGACTCCTGATGGACGACGGTGCGCAAGACGTCTGGGGCCACCAGCAACCGCCACGGGCGCTTGGCTGCCTGCGGTTCGGCGGCGGCGGCATCGGCCGCTTGCAGCCGCCTGGTCCAATCATCCGGCAACACCGCTTGCAGCCCGCCTAACAGGCCAAGCATGACGGGCAAGTGTGGCTTGCTGCAGGCGTCGAGGAAGCGCAGGCCGACCGCGTCGGGCCCGAGGTCGCGCAATTCTTCCGGCGGGAGCATGGCGATGATTTCCTTGCGCATTTGGTCGGTGGCTTGCTGTTGGAGGGTGCCGAGTTCGAGCGCCTGTTGTTCGAGCATCCAGGATTCGAGGGCGTCGAGGCGTTGGCGCAGGCCTGGGGCGAAACCGACGCCGGCGTTCTCGAAGGAGGCGAGGACGGGTGCGGGCAGCCAGGTTTCGCCGCGTTTGACGAGGGCCACGGCGAAGACGCGGATGCGGCTCGGATCAAAGCCACCGACCTTGCGCACCAGAACCGCCGCGAGGTTTTCATCGAGTTTCGCGTTGCCGGCCTGCAAGGTGCCGGAGCCAAGATCGGTGGCGGTGCGTGCCAGGCGGCGGGTGATTTCGCGGCGTTTTGTCTCATCGGTATTGGCGGTGAGGGCGGTGTCGCCGCCGGGTTCGAGGTTGAGCTTTCCCGCGCGGACCTTTTCCAAGAAATCCACCGCCACTTGGGGTGCTTCATTGGGAGTGGCCGCTGCGGGGATTGCCAACGCGAGCATCAGGTATAGTGCTTTCACTGGCAGTGATTGTAGCAGCTTTCCGCGCCCGCGAAAGTCCTGATTCCAACCATTTTCGCGGGGGCCATCGGGTTCATTCCGCCACCTCCAAGGTCTCCGGCAAGGCCCCGGGAACTCCGGCCAGGCGGGGCTGGGCCTCCCAGGCGTCACGTTGGCCGAGGGTCCGCTGCAGCAGGCGCCGGGTCATTGCTCCCGGATCCTTTTGCTCCGGGGTGAGGAGGCGGAGCGGATCGCCCGGTACCGCCGGTTCCAGGTGCCAGGAGCGTTTGATCCGGTTGTCCACCATGCCCTTGCGCTCGCCCCACTGCCGATACTCGCCGCTGCGCAGGTCAGCCAGCCAGACCCCGGTTTTGTTAGGGCGGGCGATCCACCAACCTTTGGTAAAGGCGGCGACGCGGCGGGCCTCGCGGGTTGCCGCGTAGGGTGCCAAGGCCGCGCGGTTGCGCGGAAAAACCGTCCACCGCACCGGTGTGGAGTGCCACTCGAAAACCGTCCGGTAGCCCACCCAGATCGCATCGCCGCGATCCACCATGCCGCGCCAGAGCAGGAGGTTCCACGGGATGGGGGATTCCATCCGGAGTTCATAAGCCACGCCGCGTCGCGCCAAGTCCGCCTCAAAGCCGGCGGCGGCGGCCCACTTCGCCAGCCCCGCCAGCACCACATAGCCGCTGCTCAAGCCCACCCCCCACCACCACAGCCGGCGGCGTTTGGCCTGCTCTTTTTTGGTCCGCAACAACGCCATACCCAGCAAGGCCAGCAGCAGCGGAGCGGCGACGAGGAGGTCCCCCTGACCTAACAGATTGAGGCCGAATGGCGGCACCGGATACGGCCACAGCACCTGCACGGCGTGCACGCCAAGGCAATCGACGAGCAGATGGATGCCCCACACCAGGCCCACAAACCAGGCGGCCTGGTGACCGGTCACCTTGCTGCGCTGCCACAGCTTGACCAGCCAGCGGCGCAGCCCAAACGCCAGCACCACCAGCAGCAGCAGCGAGTGGCTCGGCCCGTAATGGTACGCCAGTTTCCCGGACGTGGACAACAGCGGTGAAGCCAGCCCATCCAACAAATCGGGCGCGATTCCAAAGAGCGCGCCCCAGCCCAACGCCCGGTTGCCCATGCGCTTGCCGAACATGATTTCCCCCACTGCCGCCCCGGCGGACGCCTGCGTGATCCAATCCATACCGCGCCACCTCTGCCCGGCCTCCCCCGATCCGTCAATCGGAAAGTGGCTGCATCTGTTGCGGAGCGTGCAGGACCAAAAAGTACGGATGTGCAATACCTCAAGGAGGTGTCGAATGATTGTGATTGCGTTCGCGGAGAACGGGAGGGAAACTGCACGCCGCTCAAGGGTGCCCACCCCACAGTGGAGTTGCCTGAGTCGCAGCCCAAATCCGGACACCCTGAACACCAACCGAAACAACCTCCCATGAAAGCCAATGTGACCCGTCGCAACTTCCTGGCCGCCGCCGGCACCGCCGCGCTGGCCGCTTCCGCAAACACCGCCCACGCTGCCGATGCTGGCGGCGAGAAAACGCTGCGGATTCTCGGCATCGCCTGCAGCCCGCGGCAGGGCATGAGCACGGCCAAAGCGGTGCAAGCCGCGCTCGATGCCGCCAAGGCCGTCAACCCGCGGATCACGGTGGAATTGATAGATCTGGGCGGCCTGAGCATCGCCGGGTGGTCGCCCAAGCCGGTGCCGGACGCCTTCGATGCCATTCTGCCAAAGCTCAGGGATCCGCAACTCGGCGGACTCATCATCGGATCGCCGTCCTATTTCCGGTCTCTGAGCGCCTTGTGCAAGGCGTTCATCGAACGTTGCATGCCGTTGCGCGAGGGCAGCATGCCGCTGGCAGACAAACCCGTGGGCGCGCTCGCGGTCGCCGGCAATCGCAATGGCGGCCAGGAGTTGGTCGTCCAGCAGATTCTCACCGCCATGCTCAGCTACGGCATGCTGCCGGTGGGCGGCAAGTCGCCCGCCATGTTGGGCGGCACCCTGTGGAACACCAAGGACGACGTCAGCCAGGACGAGACCGGCATCCAGTCGGCCAAGCTGCTTGGCACGCATGTGGCCGAGGTGGCGCTGAAGTTGTGCTAGAATCCGGCCCCGGGCAGCGCCATGCTGCCGCCGTTCCCGCAGGCCTCCGCCCCTAATCTTGCCTGCCGGAAAAATTACCATTGATGCCCGGCCAAGTCCGGCCTACACTCGCCGCGCCTGTGACAACGGCAGGCCCCCATTGCATGATCGAAAAAATTCACAGATACAAGGCACTCCTGGTGTTCGGGCTCGTTCTCGTCGCCGCGGCATTCGTTTTCGGAGATTTTTCCAGAGGCCGGCGAAACTCGGTCGGCGGCGGCACCGCGATCCTGCGGATTGCCGGCAAGACCTACGACGACAAGGCTTACAACAAGCTGGGCAATGCCCCGGTGAGTCTCGCCCAGATCATCCTCAGATCGGGTGATTTCACCCCCTATCAGTTTGTGTTCGAACTCGCCAAGGGGGCTTCCTCCGAGTCCGATCTGGCGGAGAAGTTTCTGGTTGGACGCATGCTGTTGCGCGATGCCAAGGACGAGTTTGGCATTCATCCGGGCGACGTGGAGGTTTCCGCCTTCATCCGCTCCATGAAAGCCTTCACCGGGCCGGGCCAAGCGTTTGATGAGAAGAAATACCGCGCGTTCATCGACAAGGACATCGGCCGCCTCGGCCTGACCGAAAACGACCTGCTCGCGCTGGCCTCGGACATTCTCGCCCACCGCAAGCTCAAGACCCTCCTGAACGCCGGCCTGGGTACCGACCGCGATACCGTGGCCAAGGACCTCGCCCTCAAGAAACAACAGATCACCGCTGACCTCACCCGCCTCGATCTCGCCCCCTTCGAGGACAAAATCCAGCCGAGCGAGGAGGAGATCAAGGCCTATTGGGAGCCCATCAAGGATGGCTTCAAGACCACCCCGCGCCGCAAGTTCTCCTACATCCTCGTCACGCCGCCCCTGCCGCCCGATGCCGCCGCCGCAGCCGAGCCCAAGGAAACCCTCGCCGAGGCCGCTGCCTCCGATGAAGCCAAGGCCGCCGCCCGCAAGAAAAAGGAGGAGGAAAAAGCCCTCAGAGCCGCGAAAAACGCCGAGGAACGCCGCAAAATCCAGCTCGAAACCGACTCCAAGGTCGATGATTTCACCTATCAGATCGAGCAGGACAAAGGCGCCGGCTTCGAGGACCAGGCCAAGGCCATCGGCTGGGAAATCAAGACCACCGATCTCTTCACCCTCAGCGAGGCCCCCGCCGATCTGGCCATCAAAGTCCGCGCCTCCAGCCGCAACAGCAAGGCGGCCGACGAACTCTTCCGCATCCAGGAGACCTCCGACCCGGTCTCAAGATTCGCCCCGCCCATCCCCGTCGGCGACAGCCAGTGGCTCATCGGACGCCTCGATGGCGAGGAAAAATCCCGCGAGAAAACCTACTCCGAAGCCCGGGCCGAGGCCCGCGCCCAATTCATCGCGGAAAAAGCCGCAGCCGACTTGAAAGCCGCAGCCGAGGATGCCATCACCAAAATCAAGGCCTCGCTGGCCGCCGGAAAATCCTTTGCCGAGGCCGCCAAGGATGCCGGCCTCGCCGAAGCCAAGGCCGTCAAGGACATCACCAGCAGCTACAAACCGGAAGGTGCCACCGAGCCACAGAACCTCTTCCAGGCCGCCTCCAACGTCGATCCCGGTGCCATCGCCGATCCCATCATCGAGTCCGACCGCGCCTTCATCCTCCACGTCGTCAAGCGCGAGGTGGTGAAGGACCCTAGCAATGCAAGCGCCGTTGATTCCGCCGTCACCGCCGCCATCACCAGCAACGAAACCTACGTCTTCGATTCCTGGTTGGCCTCCCGCATCGAAGCGGCCAAGGTCGAGCAACTCTACAAGCGCCGCTAAGCTCCCAGTCAACGACCACGAGTCGCAGACCAGGTCAGAGGTCAGAGGTCAGAGGTCAGAGGTCAGAGGACAGCTTGCCACGGCCCCTCTGGTCTGCCATGTTCTCCCCGATAACTGCTAGCAGATAACTGATAACCGTGTTTTACCTCACCACCGCGATCGACTACACCAACGGTGCCCCGCACCTCGGCCATGCCTATGAGAAGGTGCTGGCGGATGTGATCATCCGTTACCGGCGCTTGCGTGGTGAGGAGGCGTATTACCTGACCGGCGTGGACCAGCACGGCCAGAAAGTCCAGCAAAGTGCGGACCAGGAAGGCGTCCACCCCGCCACCTTTGTCAAGCGCACCACCAGGCAGTTCCTCAATCTGTGGGAGAAACTCGGCGTTCATTACGACGGCTGGGCCGAGACCACCGACCCACGCCACCAGGCCTGCGTCCAAGGCATTCTCAGCGATCTCCAGCACTGCGGCCAACTCTACAAGAGCACCCACTGCGGCCACTACTCGGTGCGCCAGGAGCAATTCCTGCAGGACCGCGACCGCGACGAGGCCGGAAACTTCGGCCCGCAGTGGGGGGAGGTCACCCTCATTGAGGAGGAGAACTGGTATTTCCGCCTCAGCGAGCACACGCCCTGGCTCAAGGAGTTCATTGAGAAGCATCCGGACGTCATCACTCCCGCGTTCCGCAGGACCGAGTTGCTCAATGCCCTCGAGCGCTCCAGCGGCACCGATCTGTGCATCTCCCGGCCCAAGGAGCGCTTGCATTGGGGCATCGAACTCCCCTTCGATGCCGACTTCGTCACCTACGTCTGGTTTGACGCCCTCATCAACTACATCTCCTTCGCCGGTTACCACGCCGCGCCCGGGTCCGGCCTGCCCGACTTTGCCAAACTCTGGGATCTCAGCGTCCGCCGCCCGACCCACCTGATAGGCAAGGACATCCTGGTGCCCGCCCACGGCATCTACTGGCTCTGCATGCTCCACGCCATGGGCTTCGCCGACGCCCACCTCCCCCGCCTCCTCGTCCACGGCTTCTGGAACAGCAAAGGCGGCGACAAATTGTCCAAGTCCACTGGCAACATCGTCGATCCCGACGCGCTCGCCGACAAGTTCGGCGTCGATGCCGTCCGCTACTACCTCGTGCGCGACATCGTCACCGGCAAGGACTCGGATTTCGACCTGGAGCGGCTCATCATGCTCTACAACACCGAGCTGGCCAACGAACTCGGCAACCTCTGCAACCGCGCCCTCAACATGAGCCAGCGCTTCACGGCCGGCATCCTTCGCCACGGCGGCCCGCCCAGCGCCGACGATCTGACCCTGCAGCACTCCCTAACGGAATCCACCGCCGCCTATCAAGCCGCCATGGACGAGTGTGACGTCTCGCACGGGCTCGAAGCCATCAGCCGCCACGTCGTCCACTGCAACGGTTACGCCGAGCGGATGAAACCCTGGGCACTCAACAAGGATCCGGCCAACCAGGAGCGCCTCGCCAGCGTGCTCTATCATCTGGCCGAGAGTGTCGCCCACGCTGCGGTGCTGCTTTCGCCAATCCTGCCGGACGCCGCCGCCAAGCTCGCCAGCCAGCTCAAGCTGCCATCCCTAACCACTCTCAAGCTCGCCGACCTGTGCTGGGGACTGCTCCCCGACGGCCACGCCATCGGCCAGCCCAAGCCGGTGTTCCCCCGCCTCGTCGTCGAGGGGGCGTAGTATTTTGCTGGCGCAGTATTTTGCTTGTGTTGCGGGTGGAGCTGGCGACAATCCAGCCGTTATGGAGACGTTTTCCGAGCGATGGCAGCAACTCGCGCGACAGACCCGCCGCAAGATCAACTGCGGCTGGTGTCTGCACGTTGGCGGGACGCCCATGGTGCTGATGTCGCTGGTGCTGCTAGGCCCGACCCTGTGGGCCCGGCGACAGTGGCCGGAACAGGCCCCGCTGTGGTACGCCTGGGTGGCGGGCTCGGCGGTGGTCTTGATCGCGCTGGGCGCGTGGTGGGTGGCCAGGCGCCGCTTTGTGAGTGTGAGCGAGGCAATGGTTAGGTTGGAGGCGCGGCTTGGCTTGCACAACCGCCTGAGCACCGCCGCCGCCGGTATCTGCCCCTGGCCGCCGCTGCCGGCTCGTGCGGACGACGGCATCCGCTGGTCGTTTCCTAACACCCTGCTGCCGCCCCTGGCGGCGGCCGCGTTTCTGGCGGCGGCCTTGTGGGTGCCGGTCAAGGCCCGCTTGCTGCCAACGGTGCCGGACGAACCCGCGGCCTGGGCCGCCACCGAGGCAGACCTGCGCGACCTCACCCGTCAGGACGCGGCGGCCCCGGAGTCGTTGGAGGAGACCCAACAGCGGGTGGCCGAGCTGCGGGCGCAGGAGGCGGGCAAGTGGTTTTCACATGCGTCGTTAGAGGCCACCGACAAAATGCGCGAGGCCCACCTGCGCTCGATGGCCGAGCTGCAACGCCAGTTGACGCGGGCGGCGGAAAGTGCCTCCCGACTCGCGGACGACGCGGCCAAGCTGCCGACCCAAACCCGGGCGGGCTTGCAGGACCAGTTCAACCAAGCGCTGCAAGGCATGCAGGCGGGCGGCATGAAACCCACCCGTGAGTTGTTAGATCAACTCCGCAACATCGATCCCAGGCAACTCGGGCAGCTCGACAAGGAGCAACTGGAGAAACTGTTGCAGGGAATGAAGGACAAGGCCGACGCGCTCGGCAAGTGTCTCGGCCGCGAGCCCGGCGAAGGCCATCAGGATGCGGAAGGAGGCCCAGGCGAAGATGAAGAGGGAGACGGCCCCGGCCGCGGCGGGGTGACCCGCGGGCCCGGCACCTCACCGGATGTGTTTGGTGAGCAAGCCAGCGAAACCGAGGCCCAGCAGCCGCAGTTTCTGGAGTCCGCCGATCTGTCCCGCTCCTTGCCCGGCGACGTCCTTGAGGTCACGGATTCCAAACACGAAATCGAGCTGACCCATCCGCCCCTGCGCAGCGGCGGCAAGGCCGACGCCCAGGGCGGCGGCGCCAGCACCTGGCAGGAGTCCCTCCACCCCCGCGAACAGGAAGCCGTGAAAAAATTCTTCGAATAACCCGTCCGACCCGTCCGACCCGTCCGACTTGTCCGACCCGTCCGACCCACCCGGCTTTCCACAAAAACCCTTTCCACTTTCCGCAACTCACGTTAGACTCCCCCGCACCCCGCTGACACCATGCCCCTGCCCCTGCCCACCGACGCCGAGATTTCCGCTGGAGCCAGCAAGGTGCGTGCCTTGCTGGACGCCATGAACGAGGTGCTTTACGGGCAAGCGGAATTGATCGAGGCGGTGGTCACCGGCTTGCTGGCCCGCGGGCACCTGCTGCTGGAGGGCCTGCCCGGACTGGGCAAAACGGAGTTGGTGAAGGGCCTGTCCGGTGCCATCGGCCTGGCGACCAAGCGCGTGCAGTTCACGCCGGACCTGCTGCCGGGCGACATCACCGGCAACCCGGTGTTGCAGGAAGTGGACGGCCGCCGGACCTTCGTGTTCCAACCCGGCCCGCTCTTCGCGTCGCTGGTGCTGGCCGATGAAATCAACCGGGCCTCCCCCAAAACGCAGTCCGCTTTGTTAGAGGCGATGCAGGAAGGCCACGTGACCGTGTTAGGGGAAACCCATCCACTGCCGCAGCCGTTTTTTGTGCTGGCCACCCAGAACCCGATCGAACTGGAGGGCACCTATCCGCTGCCGGAGGCCCAACTCGACCGTTTCCTCTTCAAGCTCGACGTGCGGCGCGGCGACTGCGCCACCTTGCAGAAGATCGTGCTCAACCGCGAGATCGGCCGTGCCCCGACGGTGGCGCAGGTCATGACGGCTGCGGACCTGGCCGGCTTGATCGACCTGGCCCGGCGCTTGTTCTTGCCCGAGGTGGTGGCCAATTTCATCGCCCGTCTGGTCGATGCCACCCACCCGGGGCAGAGCAAGGCCTCGGCGCAGGTGCGGTACGGCGCGAGTCCGCGTGCGGCGCTGGCGCTGGCGGCGGCGGCGAAGGCCCGTGCCCTGATCCACGGACGGCCCAATGCCAGCTTCGAGGACGTCAAGGCGGTGGCCCTGCCGGTGCTGCGCCATCGCATTTTGTTGGACTATCAAGCCAGGGTGGAAGGCCGCACCAGCAATGATGTGGTGGCCGCCCTGCTAACCGAAGTTCCGGTATCGACCGACGCCCTGCCGCGCACGCTGCAAGCCGCGCCGGCAGCCGCCACCGCCGGATGAGGCCCCTCCGCTCTTACCGAAACACCGTTTCCATGCACCTTCGTTCCCCCCTGATCCGCCACCTCATCCTCGCCTGGTGGGTGGGCCTTGCAGCCAGTGTCTGCGGCAAGAACATCCTGACCCACACCGATCCCATGGGGGAGAAGCTGGCCATCACCTGTCCGTTTGACGAGGCCCCCAATTGGTGTTTCCTGCCGATGGAACTCCAGGCGGAAAACCCCGGCAAGAATCCGGCGGATTGGCAAGTGTCGGTTTCCTCGGCGGATTATTTCAGCGGCCTGAATCTCCACAGCAGCGTAGGCTTCCGGGCCCGCCCGCTGGATGCCTCGCGCGGCTCCGCGCTCGTTCCCATGGGATCGGTGACGCTGGCTGGCAACTCCTTCAACTCCTACAACAACTTCGTCAGAGTCGAGGCCACCCGCTCGGGAGGAGGCACCGGCACCAGCAGCATCAACACCAACACCAGAGGCTCCTCCCAGTCATACGGGTCGAGGACCGCCCTGCTCACGGCGGGGGTGGGCGGGCGGCTCGGTCCTTCATCCGGGACTCTCTTCAATCACAGCCAGGCCCCCGGCGACTGGCGTGCCTACTGCGGATTTCACAGCCTCTATATCTCCGACACGGAGTGGGGGGAATTGATGCCAGCGGCCCGCACCGCCATCAAACACTGGATCCGCCTCGGCGGGCGCTTGTTGGTGATGCGCACCGCCGCCGGCAAGAGTCTGGCGGAGATGGGACTCCCCAAGTCCGATTCAGGACAGGATACCGGAGGGGTGTCCCTCGGTATCGTCGAGGAAACCACGAACGGTGATCGCTCGGGGCTCCAAGGGGACAACGAGAAGGCCATGGCAAACGATTGGGTGGTGCGGGCAACCTCTGGCTTGGCCGTCAGGGAATGGCAGGGCCGCGACCGGAGTGCCTTCGCCACGCCATCGGCCAAAGTGGCGGCTGGCTTCATGCTGGTGGTGGTGCTGGTGTTTGCGATCCTGGTGGGGCCGCTCAATGTGTTTGTGTTTGCCGCCGCCCGGCGACGGCATCGCCTGTTCGTCACCACGCCACTCATTTCCCTGGCGGCGGGAGGTTTGTTAGTGGTCTCGGTCATTCTCAGTGATGGCATCGGGGGTCAGGGCATGCGCTACGTGTGGCTGGAAAGCGGGCCGGGCAACGACAACACGAATTACCTCGTGCAACACCAGCACAGCCGCTGCGGAGCGATGTTTGCGACGGGCTTTGAAATTCCGGAAGACGCCTTCTTCGCCCCGATGATGTTAGACTCCGGGGAACTCTCCGGCAGCCTCACGATCAATCTGGAGCCCGGCAAGGTGAAGGCCGGCGGCCCGTGGTTCTCCAGCCGCCGCTCGCAGAGCTTCTTTCTCGCCGCAGCCCGGCCCGGCCGCGGCCGCATCGAGAAATCCGGCCCCGACGAGCGGCCGGTGCTAACCTCGGCGTTCGATTTCCCCATCGACCGGATTTTCTGGCTGGCCGCCGACGGGCAGACCTGGTGGCAGGCCGGCGCCATGGCCCAAGGCACGGCCACCGCCCTGCAACCCTGCACCGCAGAGGAGGTCCAGCGAGCCTTGGCTGCCGCCGCCGCCCACGCGCCCCCCGAGTATGGCCGGGACCTGACGTCGGCCATCCGCCGCCCCGGCTATTTCCTGGCCTTGGCCAACGCCATCACCGCCATTGAGACCCATCAAAGCATCCGTTGGCAGACCCATGGCTTTGTCACCGGCCCCGTGGTCACTCCCTAACGATTTCCAGCCATCCCACCGCTCATGTCCCCCGCCATCCGCGTCCACAACCTGCACCGTCACTTCGGTCCGCTCAAGGCGGTCGATGGCATCTCCTTTGAGATTCCCGCAGGCAGTGTCTGCGGGTTCATCGGCTCTAACGGTGCTGGCAAGACCACCACCATGCGCATCCTGGCCACCCTCGACCAACCGAGCGCCGGCACGGTCGAGATCAGCGGCGTGGACGTGGTGCAGGAACCCTGGAAGGTGCGGCATCGCTTGGGTTGGATGCCCGACCATTTCAATATCTATGATCACATGAGCGTGCTGGAGTTCATGGATTTCCACGCCCGGGCGCTGGGCTTCCGCGGCAAGGAACGCCAGCAACGCTTGCAGGAAGTCATGGCGTTCACCGACCTCCTGCCGCTCGCGGAGCGCCCGGCTAACAAACTATCCAAGGGCATGACCCAGCGGCTCTGCCTCGGCCGCGCCCTGGTCCATGACCCGGACGTGCTGGTGCTCGATGAGCCGGCGGCGGGACTGGACCCGAAGGCGCGGGTCGAGTTGAAGCATCTCATCCGCCTGCTGGCCAACGAGGGCAAGACCCTGCTGATTTCATCGCACATTCTATCCGAACTCGGCGAGATGTGCGACTCGCTCATTTTCATCAACAATGGGAAGATCATCCACGACGGCGATGCCGAGTCGCTGATGCGGCACACCGATGCCAGCGGCGGCATCTATCTGGACGTTCACCTGGCAAGCAACCCGGAGGCCCTGGGCACCTGGTGCCAAATGCAGCCGAACGTCGAGCTGGTGGAAGCCAGCAAACAAGGCGGTCGCCTGCGCCTGGCGGCGGATGATCCCGCGCAAGCCGCCGCCCTGCTCGCCCGCATGATCAAGGACGGCCTGACCGTCATGGAATTCCACCGCGAGCAACGCAACCTGGAGGACGCCTTCATGGCCATGGTCGGCCGCCCGGAAATGCAAGCGCCGCCCCTGCCGACGCAACCCGAACTTATGGATTGAACCTTGAATCATGAACGACTCCGCTCCCGCTGTACCCGCGCCCGCGCTGCCGGTTCGCACCGACACCACCGCGCTGCTCACCGATTTTTCCGACCGGCTCAGTCCGATTTTGGTCAAGGAGCTGCGCCAAGGTCTGCGCCAGCCGACCTTCGTGGTGGCGTTCCTCTGTTTGCAGGTCCTGCTGTGCATCGTGGTCTTTGTTTCCGTGGTCAGCGCGCCGGTCGGCTCGCAGGCCGGACTGCGCGTGGGTAACACCGTGAGCGGGTTCTTCTTCGTCCTGCTGGCCATCGCCATCCTCGTGGTCCAACCGCTGCGCGGACTCAACGCGCTGGCGACCGAAATCAAGGCGGACACCCTCGATCTGCTGCTGCTCACCCGCCTCAACTCCTGGCGCATCACCTTTGGCAAATGGCTCGCCTTGGTCAGCCAGTCGGCCTTGCTGGTGGTGGCGGTGTTTCCCTATCTGATCCTGCGCTACTATCTGGGAGGCATGCAGTTGTTTGCCGAGTTGTTGGCACTGCTCACCCTCTTCGTCGCCTCGGCCAGCCTCACGGGGGTGGCGGTCGGCTTCTCGGCCACCGCCTCGCTGGTGATCCGCGGCCTGGTGGGGCTGGGCCTGCTTTTCGCGACGCTGGCGCTGCCTAACCTGGTGATGGTCTCGTTGATGCGGGGCTCGATGGGCGGTCGCGGTGGCAGTCCCTTTGCGATCACGCTGTCCACGGCGGCGGAGGTATGGGTCTATGCCGGATGCCTGCAGCTGCTGGCGTTCTTTGGCTATTACTTTCTGGAAATGGGGGCCACCCAGATCGCCCCGCCGGCGGAGAACCGCAGCACCTGCAAACGCGTCGTGGGCCTGGCCACGCTCGGGGTCCTGCTCTGGCTTTTGCCTAACGACAAGTCCATGCTTTTCATCTGCTGGCTGCTGGTCTCCTCGCTGCTCATTGTCGATGCCCTGAGCGAGCGCCCTGACTTCACCACCTCGGTGTTGCGGCCATTCCGGCGCTTGGGACCCTTGCGGTATCCGGCAGGAATCCTCCTGCTGCCCGGGTGGGCCAGCGGCATCTTCTTCGCGTTGCTGCTAGGCGGGATCACCCTGGCGTTGTGCCTGGCAGACATGCTCATCAATCCCAAGGATGTTACTGAGCTGCTGGCGTTCGTTCCGCTGTGGTTTGCGACCCTGCTCTATCCTGCCGCCGTGGTTGCCGTGTTCATGCGGAAAGCGAAGAATCTGTTCAGTGCCTACATGATCGTGTGCATCGCCTCGCTGGTCGTGGCGCTGGTCTTTCTCATCATCGGCTCATCCACCAATACGACGCAAGATATGCTCCTGCTCGTCCCGCTGTGCCCGGCCTTGGGGCTCATGTCCTTCGGGGAATTCAGTCGCGTCCAGCGAGCCGAGGGGCTGCTCTTCGTCATCGCCCTCCTTTCCTGCGGGGTTTACTGGTGCGTCCTATTCCTGCGGAGTGTGGTCCATTGGACGCGCATCCGCGCCATGGACCGGGCCCTGGCCCCGACGCCCCCGGCCGCCGTGCCACCCGATCCTACCGATCCTACCGATGCTGCCTGACTCCCGGATGCTGCGGGTGGCCGCCCGCCAAGCCGCCGCTTGCGCCGAACGCATGCGCCTGCCGCTGCGGACCCGCGTCTGGCAGGGTGCGGCCGGTGAACTGGCCGGTGCGGGCACCGGGGTGTCGATGGATTTCCAGGACCACCGGCCGTACTTCCCCGGCGACGATCCGCGCCATATCAACTGGCAGGCGTATGCCCGCACCGGCCAATACACGATGAAACTCTATCGCGAGGAGGTGCGGCCCTCGGTGGACATTCTCTTCGACGCCTCGCCCTCGATGTTTCTAACGCCCGAGAAGGCGCAGCGCAGCGCCGAGCTGCTGCATTTCGTCTTCGAATGTGCCCAGCGTGCCGGCGCGGGACTCTCGATCCATCTGCTGCGAGCGGCCATGGCACGCGCCATCGAGCCATCCGCAGTGGCGGCCCTGCGCTGGGTGGACGAACTGCCCGCGGCCGACGCTCCGCCTAACATTCTGCCGGATCTCCATCCGATCCACTTCCGGAGCAACGGCCTGCGCATCCTGATTTCCGACCTGCTCTTCACCGGCGACCCGGCCGCGCCGCTGCGGGCGCTCGGGCAGGGCCACGGGTCAGGCATCATCCTCTGCCCGTTCGCGCCGGAGGAAGCCGCGCCCGATTGGGCCGGCCCCTGCGACTTCCTCGACGTGGAAAGCGGCTGCCGCGAGGCCCGCCAGATCGATGCCGGCGTGCTGCGCCGCTACCGGACCGCCTACGACGCCCATTTCCAACTGTGGAAGGAACAAACCCGCCGCTTCCGCACCCCCATGGCCCGAATCGCCTGCACCGGCCCGCTCGAAACCGCCCTCGCCACCGGTGCCTTGCCCGCCGGCACCCTGGAAACGGGAACTTGATTTGGCAACTCAACCCGAGACTCAACCGATGATGACGGAGCGGGAGAAGATGGTTGCTCCTCTCACGTCCGATCTACGACAAACTCCGGGCGGTTTTCAGGCCGCCCGGAGTGCTCTTTGTTAGATGCCGGATGCCTCAGTTGGGCGTCACCACCAAACGGACGAAGAGAGTGCCCATGCCAGGTGGCAGGATGTATTCGACCGAGGTGCCGAGGTCGGTGGCTGGCACGTCCGTCCAGGTGATGAGGTCGGGCGAGGTTTGGACCTGCCAGGTGCCGTTGAAGGCCGGATCCATCGGCCAGGTGATCTTGTTGCTCGCGTCCGGGCCGGGATTGGCCGTGATGGACGAACCGGTCTCGCCCATGAAGTATTCGACGCCGTTGTCCATGCCGTCATTATCGTAGTCTTCACCGGGCGTCTGGCCGGGCGCGTTGGTGGCAGCCCAGCCCGAGTAGCCGGCACCGGCTTCCACAGTCATGATCACGTTGCCAGAGTTCACGGCAACGATCGCCACCATCCCCACCGCGAGACCGGTTCCGGTGACGGTTACCGGGTAGGCGGGCGAGGCATTTTCGGTGATGGTGCCGGTGCTGCCGTCACCCACCTGAATCAGCCGATAGACGCCCGCGCCCAAGGCGGTCGTGGCGGCGTTGGTGACGGTGAGAGGGTTGTTGTTCAGGGTCAACGCGCCTTGGGAAACATGCAGCGCGGGATGGGCCGTATCACCGAAGAAACCAGTTGGGGTGAAGGTCAGTTCAACCGGTTGAACACCCAAGTCAACCACCCCACCGGCAGCACCAATGATCCGCGCGGCGGTGGAACCCGCTGCGGTGCCGGTGCCTCTGCCACGCAAAGTGGTGCTTGTGCTCAAGAGGTAGGGCGAAGTTCTGGCAGAAACATCCAAGGCCGCCCCAGCCGCGATGGAAACGAGCGTGGAATCGTTGATCGAGCCACCGCTGCCCAGTTTCAAGATGCCTGCGTTGATGGTGGTCGGACCGGTGTAAGTGTTGGCGGCATTGAGGTTGAGCGGGCCTCCCGAATTCCCCAATTTGGTCAAGCCACCCGCGCCAGTGATGATTCCCCCAATGGTCATGTTTCCCGTTCCGGCCAAGTCGAAGGTGGTCGTGGCATCCAAGGTCACCGGGCCGTTCAGGTTGGCGGAGAAACTATTGCCATTATTGACCGCCGTGGCATTGAACGTCATGGAGTTGGTGAGATTGCTGTTGCCATTGAGGTTCAAGGTCGTGCCCGCTGCCATGGAAACCGGGCCGGCGCCCAACAGGTTGTTAGCCGTGCCGCCCAGGTTCAGGCTGCCGGTGGTGACGGTGATGCCGCCATCGGATGTGTTGGCACCGGTAAGAATCAGCACGCCGAAACCAGTCTTGTCAATGGTTCCCGGGCCGGACACCGCACCGAAGAGCGTGACGCTGCCATTGGTCACCGCGTTGATGGTGGTGTTGGTGGCCAAGGTCAGGGCGGTGGCGATAGTGGATCCGCTGGCGGTATTCTGATTGATCGCCGGGGAAGCGGCTCCGTTGTCCGTTAGCGTTAGCGCATCGCCGCTCAACGTGACATTTCCGCCAAAGTTGATTTGATTGAGTTGGAAATCACCGGCCAGATTGTTGTTGGGAACATAGGTGCCCGGCAGGCTGAAATTGAGCGTGTAATCAGGTTGCCCGCCCGCGACAGGTGCCCAGACCACGCTTTGGTCGTTGGACCAGTTGGCCGGATTGTTCCAATTTCCATTCGTGGCACTGGCCCAGGTGAAGATGGTGGGGGCAATCCACACGATGATTCCCGCTTGGGTGCCGGTGATGGAGGAAGTCGTGGCATCCGAGGCGGTGATGGACTGGGTGTCAACGGTGTTCAAAGTCACTTCGCCCGTGAAAGCATGCGTGCCGCTGTCGCCGCTGACAAAGGTGTAGTCGGCGGGCAGCACGGCAGAACCGTCAGTGCTGGTGAAATGAATGGTGCCCGCGTAGTTGGTGTCGATGTTGCCAAAGGCATCCTTGGCCGTCACCGTCACCGAGCCTGGCACTCCCGTTGCCTGCGGGCTGGGGAAGCCAGCGACCAGGAACGATGCGGCGGGGGCCGGGTTGATTGTAATGTCAGTCTGCGTGCCTGTCATTGCAGAAGTGATGGTATCGGTGGCAGTGATGTTGTGGGTGTCGGCTGTTTTCAAGGTGACGCCACTGGTGAAGACATGCACGCCATGGTCGCCTGGGAGGAACGTGTAATCGGCTGGCAGCGTGGCGGCGCCATCGGTGCTCGTCAGATGTACGGTTCCCACGTAACCGGTGGCGACGGCGCCACTGATGGTGCGGGCGGTGACGGTGATGGTTCCTGCGACTCCCGCCGTTTGTGGATTGGGAAATCCGGTCACGGTGAATGAGACCGGGGTGGTATCCGGCAGCACGGTGAACGCCGCGCTGTTTCCTGCTGCGAGCGTGCCTCCGGTATTCGTCGCGGTGAGGGCGACGCCACTCTGTGCGGTATTATATACCACGCCGCTGATGGTGACGGAACTGTTTCCCGTGGTGATCATACCAGTTAGGTTTCCACTGAGAGCGCCGGCGCCTGTATGCAGGCTGAGCGTCACATCCGTATCGGCCGTGACTTGGCGCGGGGTGCCGTCGGCATCCTGGGCTTGCACGACGACACTGAACGGAGTGCCCACCGTGGGACTGGCCCCTCCATTGACGGAGACGACCGCGAGCTTGGTGGCATCCGTGGGCAGGCCGCTTACGGTGAGGAGCAATTTGTTATTTGCCAGGTCCAGGGCAATGGTGGCGGCGGTGAAACCAGCCGCATAGGATCCGCCGTCCACCACCGGGGTGGGGAACGGGTTCACCTCGGTCGGAGTGGTCTGGGAGGTAGCCAGCGTGTAGGTGCCGGAGGGAAGATTGGCCGGGAGATTCAAATGGACTTCCGTGGCATCGAAACTCATGGCACCCGTCAGGGTCATGAGCGTGCTGTTGTTGTCTCCGGCATACGTTGGCGTGACCGTGAAGACAGCCTTGGCACCGGAACCAAATGTCGTGGCTCCGGCAATCGTGCCCGTGCCGCCGAGCGTGGCATTGGAACTGACCGCGACATTGCCGCCACCGCTGTTGTTGCCATTGACCAGCAGGGTTCCTGCGCTCACCGTCGTCGTTCCAGGGTAGGTGTTGTCGGCAGACAACACCAGCGTGCCCACCCCGGTCTTGGTCAGGTTGCCACCACTCAAACCACTGAGAACTCCGCTCAATTTCCCATCGATGGCTGCCGCGCCGTTATCGACTTGAACGGTGCGAGCCGCACTCCCGAGGTCGAGGGGATTCTGGAAATCAACGGTATGCGTGGCAGCACTTGCGCCCAGGATGAGGATCTTGGAATTGAGTCCGGTGCTGGGCGTGCCCCAGGCAATGGGAGCGGAGGCACCCCCGAGATTGACGAACCGATTCGTGACGAACGCCGCCCAGCCGCCGTTGCCGGAAAAGGTCGCGCCCGTAACCGTCCCGGCTGCCGCCAGGCTGCGGGTAAAGTCGCCAGCACCCAGCCCGATCACTCCGCCATTGAACGTCAGGGCGCCAAGACCACCAGTCGCACCGATGCCGCCATTAAGCGCGGTGGCATGACTGAGTTGCAAGACCCCGGCGCTCACCGTCGTCACGCCGGTGTAGCTGTTCGCTGCGGAGAGCGTCCACACGCCTGCGCCTCCTTTGGTTAGAGTGGTCTTGTTGGTCACGGAAGGGTCGATGAGGATGCCGGCAATTTCACCATTGCCCACGCCCTGGATCGTAATGGTGCGGGCTGTGTTTTGGTGGGTGAAGGCACTGGTGAACTTGAGCAGTCCACCGCCGGATTGGGTGAATGTCGCGGCATTGCCACCGGCAAAATTGATCACCCGATCCGTCGTTTCCCCGCCTCCCGTATAGGTGAGTGTCACCCCGCTGTTCAAATCGATGGTGCCATTTGCCACCGTGACAGGAGCACCGAGATTGCTGGTGGCTGCATGCACGGTGCCCAACACGGCGTTGTCGGCCACGCTGTTCAACGAGGCCACGCTGATGGTTCCGGAATCGACAATGGTCTTGCCGGAATAGTTGCTGTTGCCGGAAAGCGTCAAGGTGTTGGCGCCGACTTTCCTGAAACCAATCGTACCGCCACCCGTGCCGACGGAGTCATTAATGTCCGTGGCAAAAGCGGCCGAGCCATTGGCCGTGTCCAAACTGAAAACCGAGCCCGACTTCATTCCGTTGCTGGCCACCCCCGTGGTTACGTTCGTCAGCATCGTGCCAGCCAGGGCAGGGGTGAAATCAGCCGCGCCACCGATGTTGAGCCGCAACGTGCATCCGCTATTGACCGTGATGCTGGCGGGCGTCCACTGCACAGTGTCATTGCTGTAGAGGGAGGATTTCACTTGGAGGACACCTGCGGTCACGAGCGTTGGGCCGGTGTAGGTGTTGTTCGTTCCCTTGAGGTTGACCATACCCGCGCCGGCGGTGAGGCCACCCGTCCCGCTCACATTGGCATTGATCGACTTGGAGTTGTTATCCAGAAAGGATGAGGTTGCCCCCAGATAGATCGTGCCGGACCACGAATCGCCGAATCCATTGCCGCCCCGCAAGGTGCCCCCGTTCAACGTCAAACTACCGGTGATGGAGTTCCTTTCCAAGGTCAGCGTGGCACCGCTCTGAACAGTTACATTGATGGACCCCGGTGCCCCAAGGGAGAGATTCCCCTGACCGGCGGTATTCATGCGCAAGGTTCCCGCATTGACGACTGTGCCACCCGTGTGAGTGTTCGTTCCGGTGAGATTCAGCGTGGTGCCGACGCCGCTGAAATTCAGCGCTGACGCACCCGCGCCATTGTTCACGATGGGCGCGGAAATCGTCGTGTCCTTACTGGTGGCGATCACCAATTCCTGAGTCGGTCCAATGCCCAGATTGCCCGTTCCGGAAATTGTCAGGGTGTTGGCCGACCCGGCATTCATCAGGCCGTTCAAGGTAATGGAATTTCCATTGTTCACGAGAGCCGCGTTGCCGCCGGTGTAACGCAGCGTGTTCGCCGTGATGGGCACGGTCATATTCGCCGCCGCCTCGAAGGAATAATTCCCATCGGCGTTGGTCACATTTGCCAGAGATCCGGTCGTTCCCGGCGTCTGGGTGGTGAACGCGGAAATCGCGCCGCCAGCGCTCTTCACATAGTTCAACGACGTGGTGCTCCCGGTCGTCGCCCAAGCGCCCAGAATGCCTGAGGCATCGTTGGCCAGCGTGCTGAGCGTGGCGGTGGCGTTGAAATTGGTGAAATCCACCACCGCCCCGGTGTGAACGAAGGTCCCCGTCACATCCAGGGTGAGCCCGGCAGCCGCCGCCCAATTTTGTTTCCCCTTCAACGTCAAACCACTGCCGATGGATAGATTCTGCGTGGCGGTGCTCAGATCGATGCCCGAAGTTCCCAGCGTGAGCGTATTCCCCGCACCGATGCTCACCGGACCACCGGGATTCGCCACTTTGATCCCCAGCCAGCTAACATCTGCACCCAGCACGGTGCCATTCTCCCCCGTCACTGTTGCATCCCACAGCCCTATATCCGCCGCACCCGGCAGCGTATCCCAGCTTCCAGCCTGGCTGAGATCCGTGATGTTATCCTGTTTGATGCGGCTGGCAGCATGGATGGTCGATTGCGCCAGGGATGCCAGGGCGCAGGCGAGGAGCAGGTGGCGGGCGGTTGTTCTTCGGTTGTTTTTCATTGGAATTGATTGGTTGGTTGGCGGATTTCTCCGGAAAAAAATGAAAAAATGGCAGAATCAAAAGTAAAGGATGGGTGGTGGACGGGTCCATGAGAAGACAAAAACCTGATGATTTTGCGGCAGAACAGCGTGCTTGAAATCACAGAAGTCCTAAAGAAACTTACGATTTTGCGGCATTTCCGGTTGACTTCAGCCGCGTCGTCAGCCAGGAATTTTCAGCATGAGCTTGGACGACTCGGAACTCAGCACTCGGCACTCGGAACTCGGAACGCCATTTCGCCACAGCCTGCCGGTATCCGATGCCATTTTCGGACTTCCCGTTTACGTGACCTCCGCAGGCTGGGAACGAGTTTTGCCCGGAGCGAACTATCCCTTGGCAGACACCGGCTTGAACGGTTTCAAATGGGAAGATGGCAGGATTCTGCCGGAGTTCTGCCTCGCCTGGGTGGAGGAAGGCAAGGGCTATCTGGAAACCAAGGCGGGAAGGCAGGAAATCCCGCCGCGACGGGCCTTCCTGTTCAGGCCGGGAGAATGGCACCGCCACCGTCCACTCGCCGCCACGGGATGGGTCATCCTCTGGATTCATTTCAATGGCGAGCTGCCACACCAATGGCTGCAGGACGGCAGCTTCGAGTTGAGCGGCCACCTGCCTGAACTTGTTAGTCCGGAATTGTTTCGCAGCCAGCTCACGCGGCTGATTCATGCCGCCCACCACACTGCCGCCACCAACTCGCCACTCCTTTCGTGGCAGGCGGCTGGACTGCTCACGCATTTGGTGAAGCAGGGCGGCGAGCGGCGTGGCACCACGGGGCGCAGCAGTGACGAGAGCGTCAACCGGGCGGTGGAGTTCATCTGGAACCACAGTCATGCCTTTGTGGACGTCGCCGAGGTGGTGGCGCAGGCCGGTTTATCGCGGCGCTCGTTGGAACGCCGCTTCAGCAATGCCATGCAGCGGAGTGTGTTGGCAGAAATCCAGCTTTGCCGCCTGGGTCGTGCCAAACGCCTGCTAACCGAAACCCGGGTGCCGGTCAAGCAGGTCGTCCATCGCGCCGGACTGCGCAGCCATCAGCAACTCTGTCTGCTGTTCCAAGCCCATGAGGGCATGTCGCCAACGGCATACCGCGAGCAGGCCACGCCTCCGGGAGCGGAGCACGCCGAATCCTGGTGACGGACCGAACGATGGCCCGGCCGCAGCGAGCGCCGGGACTTAGCCACAGCGGTGTGGCTAAACCGTTAGAGCTGCGGGGTTCCCATGAGGCACGCCGAAGATTTCAACATTCAACATTCAACTTCCAACATTCAATGATCAAGTAAGACCAAGAAATGTCACAGCCGCGCCCTGATTTGGGCAGGCTGGCCTGGATGCCGGGGATCGCCTTCTTGACGCTGTCCACCACGATCTGCGGGTTTGCTCCGCCCGGCCCGGAGCCGGCCCGTACCGTTTGCTAGAGCGCGGATTCACCCCGGTCGCCGTTGCGGATCCGGATCACCTCCGCGACCTCGCGGACGAAGATCTTGCCGTCGCCGCTGCGACCGGTGCGGACCGTCCGGACAATGGTTTGCTAGATTAGATCTCGACGTGTTTCGCGACCGGGTCGAAGCGGTTCGCGAACAGGGCGTAGAGCGTTGGCAGCACGATCAGCGTGAGCAGGGTGGAGGTGATGAGTCCGCCCATCACGACCACCGCCAGCGGCTTCTGGATATCCGCGCCGGAGCCGGTGGCGTAGAGCATCGGCAGGTGGCCGATGAAACTCGTGAGGGCCGTCATGAACAAGGGCCGGAAGCGCAGGTTGCAGCCCTTGGTCACGGTGTCGATCACGGATTCGCCCGCCTCGCGGAGCTGACGGAAAAACGCGATCAGCACAACCCCGTTCTGAACGGCGATGCCCAGCAGGACGATGAAGGCGACCGCCGCCGACACCGACAAGGGCATCTTGAAAGCGACCACCGCGATCACGCCGCCGATGAGTGCGAACGGCAGGTTGAGCAGGACGAGCAGGGCGTGCCACACCGAGCCGAGCGCCATATACAGGAGCACCATGATGAGCAGCAGCGCCATCGGCACCACGATGGCAAGCTGGCGCATCGCCCGCTGCTGGTTCTCGAACTGGCCACCGTACTCGACATAGTAACCCGACGGGAGCCCCTTGACCAGGGGCGCGAGCTTCCCTTGGACCTCGCTCACGAAGCCACCCAGGTCGCGGCCGCGGATGTTGACCTCGGCGACCACCCGGCGCATGCCGTTTTCACGGCTGATTTGGGCGGGTGCCTCGATGGTGGTGAATTTCGCGATCTGCGCGAGTTGCACCCGGCCACCCGCCGGGGTTGCGATGAGCAGGCGCTCGAGGTCGGGGATGTCGCGGCGGGCCGCCTCGGGGAAGCGGACGACCACTGCGAAGCGCCGTTGTTCCTCGATCAAGGTGGTGGCGGTTTTGCCGGCGATGGCCGCCTCGATGACCGCGTTGACCTCCGCGATCTTGATGCCGTAGCGGGCCAGGATTTCGCGATCGATGACCGCATCGATTTGCGCCATGCCCGAGACCATCTCCACCTTGACATCGCGCGATCCGTCCACCCCCTGCAGGATGGCGGCGGCCCGGTCGCAGAAGGTCTTGAGGATCTCCAGGTCGGGGCCGAACACCTTGATGGCCAGATCGCTCTTGACCCCGGAAATCAGTTCGTTGACCCGCAGGGCGATCGGTTGCGAGAAGGAATAGCGCAGGCCGGGCAGTTGGCCGAGGTCCTGTTGGATGGCATCGACCAATTCCGCCTTGTTGCGGCCGGTTCCCCATTGCTGGCGCGGTTTGAGCATGATGAAGACGTCCGTCTGCTCGGGGCCCATCGGGTCCTCCGAGATCTCCGCGCGTCCGGTCTTGCTGATCACAGATTCGATTTCCGGAAACTTCTGCAGGCGTTTCTCAATGAAGCCCGCCACCTCCACGGACCCGTCGAGCGAGGCGTTGGGCAGGCGCACCACGTTGATCGCGATGGACCCTTCGTCCAGCGGCGGCATGAACTCCGTGCCGACCAAGGGAATGAACGCGCACGAGGCAACCAGCACGCCGCCGGAGATGCCCAGCGTCCAGGCCGGGTGCCGGACCGCCTTCCCTAACAAACACATGTATCCCGAGTGGAAGCGGCGGATGAAGCCGAACTCCCGCTCGGGCTGCTGCAACAGGAACTTTTCCGCCAACACCGGCACTGCGGTCAATGCCACCACCAGCGAAACCATCAGCGCGATCAGCATGGTGGCCGCCAGCGGCGCAAACATCTTGCCTTCGATCCCCTGCAGCGTGAACAGCGGCACCAGGATGATCGCGATGATCAGCACCGAGAAACTCACCGGCTTGGCAACCTCGACCACCGCTTCCATCACGATCCGCCGCTTGTGCTCCACGCCCGTGCGGTGCGCGAGGTGGCGCCTGACGTTCTCCACCACCACGATGGAGGCGTCCACGACCATGCCCACCGAGAACGCGAGCCCGCCGAGACTCATGAGGTTGGAGGTGAGGCCGACGGAGCCCATGACGATGAAACTGACCAGGAACGTGAGCGGCAGCGAAAAGACCACGATCAACGCGGTGCGAAACTCCGCCACGAACAGGAACAGCACGATGATCACAAAGATCCCGCCGGCCAGCAGCGCGTCCACCACCGTCTTGATGCATGCTTCTATCAAAGATGTCCGGTCATAGAAGACATTGAGCCGGACGCCCGCGGGAAGCGTGTCCTTCAGCTTTTCGATCTGCGCCTTGACCCGGCTGACGACATCCTTGGAATTCTCCCCTTTGAGCATGATGATCATGCCCGCCACGGCCTCGCCCTTGCCGTCGCGCGAGACCGCGCCCTGCCGCGGCTCGGTGCCGATGGTGACCTCCGCGACATCGCGGATATAAACCGGGGAGCCATCCTTGGATTTGAGCACGATGCGCTCGATGTCGGGGATGTCCTTGAGCAATCCCACGCCGCGCATGTAGAGCTGCTCCCAGTCGCGCACCACCACGCCGCCCGCGGCGTTGGCATTGCCTTGCTCGACGGCCGCCACGACATCGCCCACCGTCAAGCCATACTTGAGCAGCTTCTCGGGAGTCACGAGCACCTGGTATTGTTTGACCTTGCCGCCGAAACTGTTCACCTCGTTGACGCCGGGCAGCGGTTTGAGGAGCGGTGCGATGATCCAGTCCTGGACCGTGCGGAGTTCCATCGCGCTCTTGCCCTCGCCCTCAACCGTGTATTGCAGGACCTCACCCAGGCCGGTTGAAATCGGCCCCAGTTCCGGCGCCACGCCCGCAGGCAGTTGGTCGCGCGCCATGCTCAATCGCTCGAACACCACCTGGCGCGTCCAATACGTGTCCACCCCGTCCTCGAACACGATCACCACCTGCGACAGCCCCGCCTTCGAGAGCGACCTCACCTGCTTCACCCGCGGCAAACCGCGCATCACCAACTCGATCGGATAACTGACGCGCTGCTCGACATCCACCGCAGCGAGACCCGGGGCCTTGGCGAGGATCATCACCTGCACGTTGGTGACGTCCGGAAAGGCGTCGATCGGCAATGCCCGCCATGCCATCAGGCCGGCCACCATCAGGCCGGCGACGCCCATGATCACCAGAAACCGCTGCTTGAGAATGAATTTGATAAACGTGCTCATAAGAATGATCCTCCGGGGGGCTGGGACATCGTCAGTCGGCGCAACCCGCGCCCATCTTCGCCTTGAGCACGTCGGATTTCAGGATGAACGCGCCATCGGTGACGATCATCTGCCCCGACGTGAGACCTTTCAGGATCTCGATGCCTTCGGCGAAGTCGCGGCCTTTCTTCACGTTAGTCCTGAGGTAGTAGTCGTCCTGCATGTGGGTGAACACGAAGTCCACTCCCTCATCGGCGAGCAGCGCCACTTTGGGGATGGCCAGCACCTCTTCGTCGGTGGTGATGAAGATGCGGCCCTGGCAGAACATGCCCGGCCGCAAGCGTCGATCCTTGTTGGCAATGACCGTACGCACTTTGATCGTGCGCGTGGCTTCATCCATGGTCGGGGCGATGTAGTTCATCTGGCCGCGGAACCGGGTTTCCGGAAACGCGGGGACGGCTAGCTCGACCGGTATCCCGTCGGCAAGCTTGCGGCTCAGCACCAGGCCCAAATCCCGCTCATACACGCCGCCCCACACCCACACGCTGTCGAGGTCGGCCAGAATCATCGTGTCCTTGCCCGGTTCGACGAGTTCTCCAACCACGGCGTGCTTCTCGATGACGGTGCCGTTCATGGGGGCACGCACGGCAAGCGACCCGCTCAGGCTGTTGTGGTTGTTAGGGTCCAGCTTGGCGACATCGTCCTCCGTCAAGCCCAGGACATGGAGTTTCTGTTCCGATGCTTTCAACGCGATCTGATACTCCTCGTGCTTCATTTGCGCCTCGATCATGTCGCTTTCGGGCCCGACCTTCTTGTCATACAAACTTTTCTCGCGGAGGAAGTTCCTGCCGGAAAGTTCGGCCATGGCGGTGTTTTTTTCCCAGTCGCTCAGGGCCTGGCCGAGTTCCACGCTGTCCAAGGTGTAGAGGATCTCGCCGGTGGTGACCTCGGCGCCGATGTCCACGTTGACCGCGCGAATGACGCCTGGAATGCGCGGGCTCAAATGCACGGCGGAGTTCTCGTTCATGCGGACTTCACCGGTGATGTTCACGGCGGTGGTCATCTTGCTTTTCACCAGCCGGATGGTCTTCACCAAGCCGGTGCCGGTTCCCTCGGCCGGTTTCATGAGCGAGGGGTCCACCTTGACAACCCCGACCTCATATCGGCACTCATCGCACTCGATCGTCAGCCCATGCGGGCACTTGGTCTGGAGCACTTGTTCGACCGTGAGGTCTCCAACCACTCCCTCCTGTTGCTCTTCACCTTCCGCAGCGACCTCGCGCTTGCCCGCTGCCGCATGCTTGCCGCAACCGGCCACCACCAAGATCCCCCCGGCAATTCCAACCAGCATCAGCCAATTCCTCAAATTTGTGGTCACCTTCATATCTTTGTTAGTTATCATTTCGATTCACGAACCATCTGATTTCAGTTGGCGGGCAGCGGTTCGGCCATGGCTTCGAGATCGGCCCGCGCCGCGTTCAACTCGAAGAGTTTCTTCTGATAGGCCAGGCGGGCCTCGGCGGTGGTGCGTTGGATGTCCAACAGATCGATGAAACCGAATTTGCCCTCATCGAATCCGGTCTGCACCAGGCGCAAGGCCTGCTCGCTCTTGGGCAGGATGCGCTCGCGGTGGGCCGCCACCTGAGTTGCCGCCGCGTTATAGCGTGCGAGCGCCGCCCGCCAGGCGGCGAGCAAGGCCTGTTGGGTGGCGGCAATCCCGGCGTCGGCCTCGCGCACGCCGGCCTGCGCTTCGTGCTGCTTGCCCTGGTTGCGGTCAAACAGAGGCAGGGGAATGGTGAGGCGGAACTCCATCAGGTTCTCATTGGCCGCTTCGTCCCGGCCACCCGCCACGCCCACCTTCACGTCGGGCCGCGGTTCCAGGCCGGCCCGCCGCAAGGTCGCTACCGCCTGGTCGCGGCGGGCGCGGGCGGCAACCATCGCCGGATGCCCGGCCAGCAGGGCCGAGGGTGCCACGCGCAGCAGCAAGAGATCACCCGCCTCGTCGGGCCCTGCCGTCAGTGGTGTACCGCTCAAGTCGGGTCGTCCTAACAGCAGCGCCAGGGCCTGCCGGGCCACGGCGGCTTCACGGGCGGCATCGGTTTCTTCGGCCTTGGTTTGCTCGAGTTGGATTTCAGCGCGGAGTTGTTCTTGCAGGGCGATCTCTCCGGCCGCATTGCGTTTGGCTGCCGCCGCTGCCGCCGCGTCCGCCACCTTGACCAAGTCGGCGGCCACGGCTGCGGAACGTTCCGCGGTTTGCACCTGATAGTACGCGATTTTGACCTCCTTCACCAGCTCCGCACGCTTGAGCCGCCACTCCGCCGCGCCCACCGCCGCGTCGGCGACACCGATTTCACGGTCGGCTTTTTTCTTACCGGGATAGGGTACGGCCTGAGAGATGCCGAGCATGTTTTTGGATTGCGCCGGGCGCGACCGGTTGATGGGCAGGTCTTCGACGGAGAGTTCGAGTTCCGGGTTCGGCCACGCGCGGGCCTGGAGGGCTCGGCCGGCGGCGGCCTCCTTGCGTGCGCCGCTCGCCTGGAGTTGCGGATTGTGCATCAAGGCCAGGCGAATCGCCCGGTCGAGCGACAGGGTGCCGTCTGCGGGGGCGGCCGTCTGCGTCGCGCTTGGCCGCGACTTTTTCGGCACACGCGGCGGTTCGGCAGCGCAGCCCGGCAGCGTCACTGACGCCGCCACTCCAAGGCATAACAGACATGTCAAAATTAGTTCCTGCTTCATAAGATGCTGAGTTCAACGGGTGATTCGAGCCATGCTGGAGATGGCCACGAAGCGGCCAGAGCTGGCACGGCGTCCAGACTTCGTCAGGCGGCAAGCGCCTGACCGGCAAGCATCAGCACACGGCCGATGGCGCGCGCGGTGCGGGAGCCGCGCGAAACACAAAATGCCAGACCCGGCTCCACCCCGGCGGGGCGCCGGTGGCTTCAGTGAGGTTGACCACTGGCGGCAACAGGCGGCGGCAAGCCATGGGTGCCGGCGAGTCGCCGCAACCCCAGCACGCCATGGGCGTCGCCTTCGAGGCTGTCTCGAAGAAATAATTTCCGGACTCGACGATTTTGCAGACCCCGGAATGGCACTCGGAGGCCCCGCCACAACTGGCCCGGCCCTGGCAGCAGCCGGGATTGGTGCCACATGCCTGACCCTCGCAACACGCGGAATCGTCGCAGCAGCTTCTCAAGCTCGCCAATTGGCAATGCATGGTCAATGGCAGCCAGCAGACTGCCAACCACAATGCCAGCAATCGCGCGGAACGTGTCAACGGGCGGAGGCTAAAACACGGATGCGGGCGGTGCAACCTCTTTTCCGGGAAATCTTTTAACACCGCTTGCCATTGCCCACCCATGATGGTCGAGGGCGATTCGGAACCGGTGCAAAGCGGAGATACCAGCCCAACCGGCGGTGTCGTTGCCTTGGGCAAAATCGCCCCTCCGTGACTTGGTTGTCATGCACCCAGGCGTTTGCCGCGTGAGACAACTCCCGGCGCTAACACCTTTGCCACCGGCCGCCACAACCTGACAATATCCAGGGATCCCGTCACTGCTCCCTGGACTTCAGCGGGTGAGAATTCCCCCAGGTCCTGATTTTGATCCCTCTGCTTGCCAACCATGCGCTGCATGCTGCTCCGACCTCGGTACTCAGCCCGCGCAAACGGCGAAGTTCCCGGTCTGCGGGCATTTCGTCCGTATGGCGCATTCGCTTGAATTCGCCGACTTTGTGCGAATGTGGGAGCGGTTTCGGGATGGCTTTCATGCGCTCGCGAGTGCTGGGGAATTGCGGTGGGAGGTGGCACGTGTGAGAAAGCAGACAAAGTGGGGATTGGAGGGCGGGTGTGTGAGGGGGGGCCTGCGGTGCGATTGCGGACATCCGCACACCGTCCACCCAAATGCAATCAAAGTTCTTACGACTCGGCAAGTTATACCTTGGTATAATGTCAACGGCTAGAAAAACCGGCCGCCTCACTGCCCTTGAGGTCCTGCGCCGCGACTTCCCGGGCGTCCCCTTGACAGGAGAATGCAGAAATACAATTGGAAACCATGCGCTGGTCTCCCGGCTATCTCCATCACGGCGTGGCTTCCACCGCCACCTCGCAGAACGTCAGCGCGGCGATGCCGTTCTTGCCGTAGAGCAGGGTCTTGGGATCCCATCTTCTGTCCTGCACATAGGTGATGGTTTTCGCGGTGGCGGGTGCTGTCAGCTTGAGCTTGAGCACGTTGCCGGACACCGTGCCCGAGGCGACCTTGCCGGCTTCGCCGTCCAGATAGAATTGGCCGGCCAGGGCGTCGATCCAGGCGACCGGCTGGTCGAACTCCAGCACGATCTCGTCTTGCCGGGCACTGGGATAGGTGGCCTTCCTGAGGTCGGGCGCCGTGACGGATTCGGCGACCGCCTTCCCGTAATTGTCCCGCTCCACCAGGGGGCCCATCAGACGGGCCATTTCCGCGTAGCCGGCAGCCGGATAATGACAACCCCCTTCCGGCTTGATGCCGAGAGTGGACATGACACTCATGTTGGAGTAAAGGCGCGGCAGGACCCGTTGCAAGTCCCGCAATTTGTCACTATTCCGGGTTCCCCCTTGGCTGCAGGCATTCGGCCAGATCTGATAGACATAATAGTGCTGGAGATTGGGCATGTCCTGTTTCCAGGCCGCCGACATATCCACAAAATACTGCTGATAGGTCTCCCAGCCGTAGCCGCCATCGGGGCCATCGGTGCCCTGGTCGGCTTCACCCTGGTGCCACAACACGCCGCGAATCCCGTGGGTCAGCCTGGCTTGCCTGACCCGCTGCAACATGCGTCCGTAGATCGTGGTTGCGTCCGTGGGAGTGGCCGGGTTTTTCTGGTGCTGGTCGATGCGGGTGCCGCCGACCGCGCCGTTGATGATGCAAATCGGAATCTTCTGGCTTTCGACCAGGTGCTTGGCAAGGTCCATGCCCCAATAGCCGATCTGCCACTGGCCACCCTCCTTACGGACCGCCTTGCCCCAGCCCTTGCTGACATCGCCCTCCATGGAGCCGAAACTCCGAATCCATTCGCTGGTGTATTCGTCCTTGTCCGCCCCCCAGTCCGTGGAGACCGCGTTGGATTGCCCCTCGATCAGATAGGCGTCGCCGCACACCAGATTGGCAGCGGTATGCAACACCTTGCCGGTGGTCCCGCGCTTGGAACCGAACTCGACTTTGTATTTGATGAGGCCGGCTTTCAGCTTGATGGCGAAGGCATACGCGTGGTCCGCCGTGGGTTTCCGGGTTTCGGTCTTGATGAGCTTGTCGTCGGCATAGACGTTAAGGATGACGGCATCGGCGGCGTCCGTTAGGATTCCGTGGTAGTAGAGCGTGCCCTCGTTCTTGTCATCGCGGGCATAGAACTGATTGTCCACCGGCTTCTCATCCTGGTCCGGTGTCCGTTGCACCCAGGGATCCTTCACGGGCTCCTTGACCGCGATCCGGATCGTCTGGGTGACAGGCTTGCCGCCGTTATTCAGCGTGGCCGTCACGGCCATGGTCCCGCTGTTTTGCGAGCGCCTGAGGATCAGTTTCCCGGCATCAAGGTCCTTGATCACCGCGATGCCGGCGATGTTCCACGCAAGCTGCGGACTGCCAGCGCCCTTGGCCTGCATGGCCGGGAGGTTCGAGATTTGGGGCACCACCTCGATGGTCTCCCGGCCATTCCACTGCGTCGGCGATTTCAGCGTGAACACCGGATCGGGGATGTCCTCACGGATCGTCACCGGAATGTCCAGGACCCTGACAGTATTCGGATAGACCGCCTTGAAGCGGAGGGTGAGCGCCTGGTCGCCTGTCACCCGGCCCGCATCCAGGGTGAAATGGAAGCGGTCCACGGCGGCGATGGTTTCCTGGTCGCCTCGCTTCAAGATCCAATAGATCTTCTGTGCGCCGCCGGCCTTGGCCGTCACTGCGGCACGCTTGCCTTCCAGCATGCTGATGCTTTTCGCCGAGACCGCGAAGTCCGTGCCCGCCTGCACCAGCGGCCCGACCAAGGTTTGCAGGGACTGCTGGTTGGCGTATTGCAGCTTCACCCAGTCGGCGGAGCGCGTGACCTTGGAGATCCGCACCTCGTCCATCTCGCCGACAAACCGGTAGTTGTCATACCAGCCGCCAAGATACAGCCGCGCCGGACTCTTGAGCGCCAGCGGGGCGCCAGTGGAAGTCGAGACGCCGTCGAGGACGCCATTCACATAGAGCCGTGAATCGCCATGCTGGTAGGTGTGGACCACATGAATCCACTGGGAGGTGGCGAGGGTGCTGGCACCCGCGACATCCGCACCGGAAAAGTAACACTCGATTTTCATGTGAGGCGGATTGAAGAACTGCAGCATCACCTTGCCCTGCCCCGCCTCGTTGCCCCAGGCGAGGACGGTCGCATTCGACTGCTCGCCCCTGAACCAGGCTTCGGTGGTGTGGGGACTGGAACCGGTCGGATAGGTGGTGATGTTTTCACCGAAGGCGATGCCCTTGCCGCCGGGAAAATGGCGGCTCTTGCCAATCATGCCGGCCGCCGGGGTGGTGCCGGTATCCTTCGCCACGAGCGTGCCGGCTTCATCCTTCAGCGGCTCGTTCATGTGCCAGACGCTTAGGAAACCGTTGGATTCATTGAATACCGCAGTGCCGCTGGATTCTGCGGGCGCATCGGCCTTGCCCCAGAACATCTTGAGTTCCTGCCGCGCGTTGCCCTTGATGCTTGGCACCCGCACCCAGATGCTCGCCGTGCCGGCGGCCGCGTCCCAGTCATCGATCTGATAGGCCAGGGCTTTGCCTGCGGCGGCAAACCGGAGATCCCCGCCCATGGCTTGTGCCTGGGAAAAATCGAACCATTCCTGGTCCAGACGCACCAGCAAGGGGAAGTTTTCTTCTGCGGCTGCGGCCGGCAGGTTCGCGCCGTCGGGCGTGGTCAGGATCGCAAGCGACCCTGAATGCTGCCAGCCCTGATACTGGGCAATGGCCTGAGGCGAGACTCCGGCGAGCATGGCGACGGTGGTTAGCAGTGCGGTGTGGTTCATGAGGGTTTGATTACCGCTGCCTGGTGGGGATTCTTGCAATGGATTGATGATGGATGATAGGCGTCAGTGTCTGATGGAAGAGTGGCGATGGACCTGTAGCGTCGCAGGTTTTCTGGCGCTAGGAATGCCATCGCACCGCAGAGGCCCGACAAGCGCGACGGCCATATCCGGAGCGAAGCAACGATGGCCAGCGGCAACCCGCCGCGACAATTCCATGCTCTTCAGTCCTCACTGGGCTGGCACGCGGACGTAGAGTTTGCCGTTGATGTCAGCCGTTAGACCCGCGGGTGGCGTGAGGGTGTAATTGCCGCTACCCGTTCCGGTGAGCGTTAGCCCGGTGACAGTCACCGGCTTGGCGGTGCCGACGTTCCCGTCCGCAAACGTCCCGGCGGCCATGCCGCCCAGCGTCAGGGTATCGACAGTGTAGGGCTTGCCGTCGCCAGCCGTGCCGGCCCCTGCCGCCTCGGGCGCTGGCAATGCCGCCGCGCCGCCCAGCGTCGCGGCGGGAGTGCCCTCATAGACCTTGGGACTTGCTGTTAGACCGGTGATCGCCAACGGCTTGGCGGTGATCTCCACCGACCCGGTCATGTCGGTCAACGTGTAATTGCCCGCCGCTGCGCCTGTTAGTGCCAGGGCGGTTGAGCGTGCGGCTTTGAAGGTGGTGATCGCGCCGGACCAGATGGCGGTGGAGGTGAGGGTGCCGCCGAGTGTAACCGGGCCAGTGCCCAGCGAGCCAGCCCCCCAGACTGCCAGACTGCCAGATTGCCGGACTTGAAGATCGTGCCGCCGCTGTAGGTGTTGGTCACGGCGTGCAATTGCAGGTGCGTGCCCTGGTCCGCCGGGTCGTAAACCTTGATGATGCTACCCGGGCTACTGATGGTGCGCTTGAAATTGAAAGTCATCCAATTATTGGCCCACGACAGGATCAGATCGGTGTCCAACTGGATGAAGTTGTCCAATGAGGTCCCGTCCGAACTTGCGATGCCCATGTGAACACCACCCGGGCTGGCCATCGTCACGGTGCCGCCGAAACCCAGCGCATTTAGCCAGTTGAATTTAGCCGACTCCAGTTGCCGCTGCTGGTGGAGTTCCAGATGAACGAGGCGTTAGGCGACTGGCTGACTGTCACTGTATAGGTCTTGCCAGATCCATTCTGGGCGGTGACGGTATAGGTCACCGGGCTGCGGAAGTTCCGGGCGGATCCAGATGTCTTGTTGCAGGTCGCGCCGGGTGAGAGCGTGAAGGTTGGCGCTAGATACAAGATACCCTTCGGCACTAGCCATCAGCAGTGCCGGGGTGATTTCCGGTGCCCCCGCCGTGCGGGGCATCTTCACCGGCACCATCACCGCCTCCAATGGCATCCCCCCCGATGCCACCCAGGACTTTGCCATTGATACCAACGAATACCATTCCCTCGTCGCAGACGGCAGCAATGGCACCGTCACCGGCGCTGGGATCTATCTGCTCAACGTCACCGCCACCCTCACCGCCACCCCAGCCCCCGGCTACCTCTTCACCGGTTGGACCGGCGACGCCACAGAAACCGCTAACCCGCTATCCGTCCTGATGGACTCCGACAAGACCATCACGGCAAACTTCACTCCCGACACCAACGACGACGACGGCGACGGCTTGACCGATGTGGATGAGATCAACACCTACAGCACCAATCCCAAACGCGCCGACTCCGACGGCGACGGGCTCACCGACCCCGACGAATTGCGGGGCTATCTAACCAACCCCCTCGTTGCCGACATGGACAACGACGGCGGTCAACGGAACATCCGCATCCGGCGCTTGATGCCGGGGGCGGCGTGGAACATCCTGTGGCACATGAAGACGGTCACCATTCGGCAAGTTCATCACAACTTCGGCGCGGTCCTGGCGTTGGTCGCGCAAGGGGAGGAAGTCACGGTGCTGAACCGGACCCGCCCCGTTGCCCGCATTTGCCCGCCGCGCCCGGAGGCTCCGGCCAAGTTCAAGATGCCGGACTTTGCGGCCCGCGCCAAGGCCATCTTCGGGGATAGGATCATCCCCAATATCATTTTGGAGGAACGGGAGGCAAGCCGATGGTAGCCTATGCCGACACGAGTTTCTTCTTTTCGCTTTACGCACAGGACGCGAACACCGATGCTGCCGGGCGGATTGCCGCAGCCCTTCATGCCGCTTTGAAGGTCAAACCGTAGAAATCCCGCCGCCGCATGACCATCCCGGAGTCTATCGCCAAGTGGCGCAAGGTGGAGTTGAAAGAGCGCTCCGCCGCACAAGAGCATTTCATTGACCTATGCAACGTCTTCGAGCACCCAACGCCCGCCGCCGCCGATCCCACCGGCGAAACCTTCTGTTTTGAAAAGGGCGCGGCCAAGCACGCCGGCGGCGAGGGCTTCGCGGACGTATGGAAACGCGGCTGCTTCGGCTTTGAATA